>JAKQBV010000335.1 GCA_029573925.1 bacterium | reverse complement strand
CGGGGAGTCAAGGGCGAGCGAAGCGAGTTCATCGAAGACCCTTGACGCCTCGTGTTCGAGGTTTAGCATCTCTTCCGTCCGGTTTCAAGTCCAGCTATACTACATATTGGGGCCACCCACTCGATTTCCGGATGCCCCAAACAATTTATGTCTCCGTTTTGAAAAACAGCTTTTGCTGAAGTTATTACCGCCGTAAATTGCTTCAGCCGTATTTCTATACCCTCCACATCAAGAACCTCCATGATGCCATTGCGCAAGCCAATAATTACTTTGTCCAAGCTGACCGTTGCGACGCTTTCTCCGTCTCTAACTTCAATGCCGGCGTCTTTAGTTTCCACTCGGACTAAATAGTCTGGCGGAAAAAGAGCTATGCTATTGCCATTAGCCAAACGAAGATTCAGATTGTGTTCAATCGATGCAGTTATTGCTATTTGCCTCAGCTCCGGCATTATATGCGGATCTGAAACATCCAATAGCGCTGTTTCTCGCGATCCTGTTTCTTTCATATGTGAAAACCTAATAATCATTCGACCAGCGTCGAAACTCACTCGAGCTCTCGAAAAATCGAATTTAATGGCATATTTGCCGATGCGGTAGTCAAGCATATCGGTGTCAAATCCAAAACTCTTGAGCGCAGACATTTCAATTGAAGCATGACCAAGAGTTTTGCCCGCATTGTAAAATGACTTAAGCCTCTCAAACGTCTCCGCCGGCGCGTTTGTGCTCATAGCAATGGCATAGATCAGTTCTTCCGTCTGAAGTCAACTGACATCATCAGCATTGCAGCCGAGTCTAAGAGATATGCTTTTCTTTCGCTCAAGAGTCATGCCGTATATTTCATTTTTGTTTGTCGTCATTCATTCCTCCATAAATATTTGTCGCATTACAAACTCTGTAAAAGTCTCGGAGCGAATGATGGATTAAGCTAACAAATACGCCCCCGGTAAGATTCTACATAAACGAATGAAATAACCACCTCCTTAGTTAACCTGCTTCTAATGCTTGAACCAAGTCTCTCCCGTGAAGGAAACTGCGCCTATGATTATGGTTTCGGCTTTGTTTGTGCGATAACAAGGATTACATCGGATTCCGCCTACAACATGAATAAACGCGCCGTCGAAAGCGTTGTTTTCAACGACTTCGCGGACGAGCCGGCAAATTTCCACAGCGGCTTTTTTCCCGCCGCCTTCTTTTCCCATGTACGCGACTTCAGGCGCGAGGCTTTGCGTTCCGACATAAATGTCAACCATGTACAACAAACTGCCGCTCGCCGCTCGCAGCATATTCTCTCTGTACCTCAGGCAACTCAGATTCACAAACGGAAACCGCGCGCGCGACATGTCCATAGAGCCGACGGTGAATTTGCTCACGCAGGCCGACAACTCCGGATCATTCTCCAGCGCTCTCATTATCTTTTTCTCTATCTCCCTCGTGTTTACAAGCATGACCATGCCCCCCGTTTAATCAAAATTTGCCAAAATATCCTCGCGGCGATCCTTCGTCCGGCGGCCGGGCCGCGAATCCGGCGCGCGCGTGTCTCATGCTTTCCGCCCGCCCGACAACTCAACGGTTGCGCGCCATATTTGCCCCGCCGAGCCGGGAAACTCTTCCACTCCGGCGCTCCTCAGACGCACTGTCGGCTTAAAAAGCCCGCCGACATTTCCCGGCCAGAGCGCCGCGACGATGTCGTCGGCCATCTGAACCGCCCCCTTTTTGCCGTTTTCGTCTCCCGCCCGCGCCACTTCCGGCAGCGTGTGGCGCGCGCCGCCATGCACGACGATGCGATATCTGTTCAGATTGGGAGCCGCGCGCCCCACGCAAAGCGGCTCCACTTCGCCTGTCGCTTCCGCAACCGTCACATAAGGAAATATCTTCCTCGAAACATTGGCTTCTCCGATGCCGAAGTCGGCGACGTATTCCTTTAGCGCGGGGTCGTTTTCAAGTATTTCCAGAACTCTTTTCTGAATGTTTATGCACAGCGAGGCATTATGTTGAGTCATCTGAAAAAATCCTTTCATTTCATAGGTGGGGTTCGTTTGTATTACTGAACATAATAAAACGAAAATAGGAGCCTGGCGGTATGTTGTTGTCGCCAAATAAAATCAAACGGAGGCTCCTATGAAGAAGGAAAATGAGAAAACGCAAAACAAGGAGTTGGAAGTAATCATGTACGAGGCGATAGAGCACATGAGCGGCCTTGGATACACCCAAGGCAGAATTACGCAGTGCCGCAATATATGGGAATCGCTGATTATCTTTGCAAAAAAACACAGACATGCCGCCCTCTCTGATGAAATGCTTGCAGAATTCACTAAAAGCAATGTCCAGAATCGAACCGTTAGGAATTTTCGCAAGCGGCATCCCGCAGAATTTCACACCATACTGATGATGCTGAAAGAATTCTCTCAAAACGGGTTCTGGAGAATACGGCGCGGCAAAATCAAGAAGCCGGATTTGCCCGCATCCCTTGCCGGCGCTCTGCATGAATTTATTCGCTATTGGAAAGATGATAGGTTCATGGCTCCTTTCACTTGTGAATGTGCGCAACATTACTTGTCAGGCTTTCTAAAACATCTTGATGTGAATGGTATCCGGTCATGGAAAGAATTCCGCCCTGAAACGATATCAGGCTACATCTCGTCGTTGAATTATCTGAAACCAAAATCAATTTCATCAGTCTTCCATGCCTTACGAGCCTTTCTCAGATACCTTTACATGGAATCGATTGTTCCATGTGATTACTCGAATAGAGTTCCGTCTCTGCGTATCCCGGCAGACCGCCAATTGCCATCTGCATGGACACATGAAGAGATGGATGCTCTGATGAGTGCCGTAGATCGTAGCACCCCCATGGGAAAACGGGATTACGCAATACTGTTGCTCGGATACAGATTGGGCATGCGCCCGGGTGATATCCGAGAGCTTCGTTTGGAAAACATCCATTGGGATGACGCCCGCATTTCCCTGAATCAAAGTAAAACCGGAAAACCGCTCAGTCTTCCTCTGACGGAAGAAGTTGGAGAGGCACTTATAGATTATCTGCTTCATGCACGGCCACCAGTTCCATATAGACAGGTTTTTTTGCGCCTGAATGCGCCAATTCAACCATTTTGCGATAGAAACAGGTTCTATGAAATCATCAAGTTTTATCGGCTAAAAGCTGACATTCCCAAAAACGGAAAACGTGGGATGCATTCTCTGCGGCACACCGCAGCTTGTAGATTGCTGGAAGTCGATACACCATTGGAAACCATTTCTGACATTCTCGGCCATTCTTCACTTGAAAGTACGCGCACATACGCAAAAGCGGACATCTCCGGCCTTCGTACCGCCGCCCTTGATCCAGAGGAGGTGTTCCATGCTTAAGAAAACAAAGGCGCCTTACTCCTTCCATAGCATTCTTGCTCCACAAATGGAGCAATTTCTTCAAGAGAAACATGCGTGTGGTCATTATCTCAGTACTTCATCAGCATCTGAATATTATCTCCACGACTTGGATTGCTTTCTGATCGCAGAAGGCTGGAACACCCGTGAATTACCGAGGGAAATTGTAAAACGCTGGGTTGCAAAACGTACGCATGAAAGACCAAGGACACACAGCGTAAGATCGTCCACCATCCGGCAATTTGCTTTGTTTCTTTGTCGCATAGAAATCCCATCGTATGTTCTATCCTGGAAAACTGGACCGATTTCACAGAATTCTTTCGCGGCGCGAATCTTCACGAAGGACGAGATTCGCAATCTGCTTACCGCCATCGATGCCATGACTACAAATAATTGTTCCCCACACCGCAGCATCATCCTTCCGGAGCTTTTCAGACTCCTGTACTGCTGCGGATTGCGTGTGAGTGAAGCTCTCCGGCTAAAGGTTGAGGATGTCGATTTGAAATCTGGCATTTTGACGGTCCGTGACACCAAATTCGGAAAACATCGCTTCGTGCCATTATCTGTCAGCATGACTGAAAGACTCCGTGTGTACGAATCAATGATCCAAAGAAAATCTGACAATCATTATTATTTCCCATCCAATTTCGGTGGTTGTTACACAAAATCACCCATTTACGTTGCCTTTCGCAAGGCTCTATCCGCCGCTGGGATACCTCATCACGGGAGAGGACACGGCCCAAGAATGCACGATCTGCGCCATACCTTCGCCGTTCATCGTCTTGAGGCGTGGTATCGAGAGGGCGTGGATTTGAATGCAAAGCTCCCGATACTTTCCGCCTATCTGGGTCATCGCAATCTATCCGGGACCCAGAAATACCTGCAACTAACGGCTGAACTTTTCCCCGATTTGACATCCCGTTCTGAATCGTTTCTCGGGCACATTATTCCGAGGAGGACAGAGCGATGAAAACAACCGATTTCGCAATGCATCTTACGAGCTATCTTGGGCACTACCTTCCTCATCAACGGAACACGAGCCCAAATACGATTAAGGCATACAGGGATGTCTTCACGCTGCTGTTGCGATACTGCAAGGAAAAGCGCAACATTCCTCCTGAGAAATTGAAAATCGAAGACCTTGATGCAAAGATGATCGCCGACTTTCTGGGCTATGTGCAGAAAGAGCGCCGTTGCGGCGAATACACCCGGAACCATAGACTTGCGGTTTTACGCTCTTTCTTCCGGTATGTTCAGGATGAAGAACCGCAACTGATTCTTCACTGCCAGAAAATTTTGGCGATTCCCATGAAACGCCATGAGACCTGTGAAATTGGCTATCTGTCACCCGATGAAATCGCATCTATTTTGAACCAGCCAAATCTCAAGACAAGCATCGGACGCAGAGACGCGGTACTATTGAGTCTTCTCTACGACACCGGGGCCAGAGTTCAAGAGATTATCGATCTGACCATACATGATGTCCGGCTGGAACCTCCCGCTCAGATTCGTTTAACAGGCAAAGGACGAAAAACCAGAGTAGTGCCCCTAATGAAGCAGACTGCGCAGCTCGTGGAAGGTCACATGAAAGAGCACAACTTGAATCACGACGAAAACTCCGGTAATCCGCTTTTTGCCAATCGCTACGGGGAGCGCCTGTCACGCTCCGGTGTGCGAATCATATTAGAAAAACATGTCGAAAGCGCAAGGGTTACGACCCCCTCTCTACGGGATGGAATCAGTCCTCATACATTCCGTCATTCCAAGGCGATGCATCTTCTGCAAGTCGGCAATCCACTGATCGTTATCAAACATATTCTTGGCCACGCCGACATCGCCACTACACAGATGTATGTAAAAGCGGACACGGAGATGAAACGAAAAGCGCTGGAAAAAGCCGCTGGCGTTTCAAAACCACTTGCAGTTCCGCCATGGCAGAAGAAACCGGAAATCATGGGATGGCTCAAATCATTGTAGCGAAAGGACATTTTATTATGTGCAGTATTTTTCGTCAAAACTCTCTTCCTCACTGGAGGTTTTTCGGATGACTCAACATAATGCCTCGCTGTGCATAAGTAACCTTATGTTGATCTGTACATAAGATTATCGAGACAACTCAGCGTTTCCATGTCTGTTCTCCAGTGTCTTTAACCGCCCGCGCCGAATCACGCGGGGTCGGGGTATGAAGTCGTTCTGTTTCGCAACGCGATGGAAATCACCTCGCCCGCCGCGCGGTTCCACGCGGGCTTGAAAGTGATTTTCTGCAAAATTCGGTCGTGAGCGACCGAGATGTTGGCGGGCGCTGACTCGTAGCACAACTCAGGGATGTTGATCCCGAAAAAGAACGGAGCGCCGTCGGCGGCCTCTTCGTCGTGCGTCGCCGCCACGGCAAGCGTTCCCGGTTCGACAACATTTTGCGGACCCGTCGCCGCAAGCGCGCCCCACATCCTGCGCCTCTCAGCCTCTGACTCGAATTCCAGCGTTACGCTTCCGCTCACGTCAAGCGCGCGAAGATAGTGACTGTGACAATACCTCTTGCCGCTGAGGGTGTAAACCGCCTCGATGTCGTTGCGGATATTCAGCGCAAAACTTTCAACGTTCGCGTTGTCCGTGCCATTCAGGGTGAAAACAAAGCCGTGCGAAGGGAAAGGAGCCGAGGCCGCGAAAACAGGATTAGATGTCGCGGAAGGCTCTCCGGGGCGCTGCGCCGCCACCGACATGTTAAGCCCGACAAGTTGGTTTTTCGCCACAACGAGAGAAAACTACGAAAATGTGCATCCTATCCATGCCTGCGCCATGTCCTCAATAACTGTATGAACAGTGAAACTCGGCAACATCGGCGCGCGCAATGGACTGAAAACATGCTCGTGATATCCCGGCGAAATCTCCGCCGAAACAACCTTTCCCAGCAACCCTTTGATCATCCACGGAACGCCGCCCTCAGGCGAAAGCAAGGCGCTTATTGCCCCTCCCGAACTGACTCGCCCGGGCGCCGCATGGCTCCTTGCGCTGTTCCCATCCGTCGCCGCGGCATAATCTGCTCGCTTCGCATCATGATGGATTCGCTGATGATTTCCTCAAACGCCTCCGGCGGGGAGGCCTCCTCTCCGAACGCCGCCTCCTGTTTCAATCCGATATGCCCCAGCAATCCCGTCGTCATAATCATTCCCTCCCTTGTTATGATGTTTAAAATCCCCGCGTTTTGTAAGCCTTTACAGTATTGTGGCAAATTTTTGATAACGTCCCAAAGTTGTAGGAGGGAGTAGAAGAAAGACCCGTTTCTCTGATACAGGTTTTGTTTGAGGAACAAGCCGGTAAAGGAGGAAACGGGTCTTGCAAAACATAATAGCACTTGAGATCGTGTCTGCGGT
>JAKQBV010000319.1 GCA_029573925.1 bacterium | reverse complement strand
AAATGTGTGTTGTTCTTGTGCAGGTCCGCTCCAACGTATGTCGCTATCTGCCTGCTTTTCATGGGCTGTGCCTCCTTTTATGAGTTTGTTTTGATTCCACTCATATTTTACAGGCACAGCCTTTTTCATAGTATCAGGTTTTGAAAAAGGCGGTTTTGCTGATAGCGGTTTTCCAGACAATAATTGTTGTGAACGCGCTACTTTGCGTCGCTTCCAGCGCGCCGGAAGACATAGATTTCGTTGTGGATTCTCCGTATCTTCAATGGGCGCGAGGCGAAGCGGACGGGGCCGCCGCCGGCTCTGTTATCTGCAAAAAATCCGCCGCCGCTCCGGACGGCTCGATTTGGGCCGCCTCGCAGCGCGGCATAATCGTGTCCGCTCCCGACGGCTCCTCACGGACGATAACGGGCGAGCAAGGGCTTCCTTACGAAGATATCGCATGCGTGGATTTCGGGCCGGACGGCGTTTTCTGGGCAGGAACCGCGCGGGGCGTCGTCCGATTCGACGGCAATGGCTGGAGATATTTCGCGGGCCGCAGATGGCTGCCCGGCGACAACGTGTCGGCTCTTTCGGCCTCGCCCGACGGCCGCTCTGTCATCGTCAACACGGACGGCGGCCTCGGACGGATAGAGCAACGCGAAATGTCTCTCGAACAGAAGGCTCTCTTGTTCAGCGAAATAATGCAGGCGCGCCACAACCGCGACGGCTTCATCACGGATTCTCCGCTTCGCTCGCTCGGCGACGTGAACTCTTTTTTTCTCACCGACGATGACAACGATGGGCAATGGACGGAGATGTATCTTGCCTCCGAATGCTTCAGATATTCGGCGACGGGCGATCCGCAAGCTCTGGCGAACGCCCGCCGCTCTCTTGAGGCGATGCTGCTTCTTCTGACCGTCTCCCCCGACGAGTTCGGCGGACTGCCCGCGCGCAGCGTCCTGCCACCGGAACGATGCCCCGGCGCCGACCCTCACAATTGGCATTTTCTCCCCGACAAGTCCCTCTGCTGGAAAAACGATACCAGCGTGGACGAGGTGGTGGGACATGCGTTCGGTCTGCCGATATATTACGACCTTTGCGCCGACGAAAACGAAAAGGCGCGCATCGCCTCCGCCTTCGCACGCATGATGGACCACATCATCGACAACGGCTACCGCATAGTCGGCGTGGACGGAAAAACCACCAGCGACGGCCATTTCGAGCCTGAATGGATAAACCGAGGCCCCGGCCCGCTCGGCGATCAGGGCCTGAATTCTGCGGAAATCCTCAACGCCCTCATCTCCGCTCACCACGTAACAGGCGACGAAAAATATCTCGAACACTATAAAAAACTCGTCAAAGAGCATAACTACCACCGCAACGTCCGCGAGTGGAAAACTATCTGTGACCGCAACCAGATAAACTACGACAGCTACGAAATGGGCTATCTCAGCTTCTACAACTTGCTGCGATACGAGAAAAGCGAAAAACTATGGAATGACTATTACTTTGAGGGACTACGGCGCTCTCACGTAGAACTATTGTCCATCCGCAACGCAGAGCAGATAGTCATATTCGGGGCTTTTGCAAAGCGCGGCTACGGGCTTGACTCAGCAGTCAGGACTCTCCGGGAACTTCCTCTTGACCTTGTCAAACATTCCGTCTTCAACAGCGTCCGCGCGGACGTAAAGATTTCTTCCAAACCTGACAGGTTCCGCTCCGCGCAGATGGCTTCCATTCTTCCATACGAAGAAGCGCGGACGATCAGATGGTCGGAGAATATTCTCGCGCTCGACGCCGACGACGGCGGGCGCACAGAGGCTATGGCCCAGTTCTTCCTGCTCCCATATTGGATGGCGCGTCACCACGGAATGATCCTCCCGCAAGCGGACTGAGCGTCGCACATCGAAAAACAATAGCTGACATCTTCCTCGCAATGAGCGGTATTTTGTTCTGGATTCGTCGATTGAGCCGCCGAACCAAGGCGATTTTTATAGCGGCAAACTGTTTCCTGAGTATCTCTGAAAATCAGATAGTTCTGCCAGTAAATATATGGCTTTTGTAAAAAGGTTTTTAGTTTGTTTAATTTGGAGTGCGACAATTCATTGTCGCTTTCATATAAGCGACTTCAGTCGCTTTTCAATAAAGGCGATGAATCGCCTTATCTAAAGCGGCGATTAATCGCCGCAGTCCAAAATTACGCAATTTCACTATCTGAGTTTTAGTGGCAATCAGGAACTGTTTTGTTGCCGCCGCGTTTTTTTGTTCAGTAGGGGCGCGGTTTCCGCGCCCAATAACTCTGACAATTTGGGGCGGGGCAACCCCGCCCCTGCTTCAAAAATGCGTTTCGCGTTCCGAGATTCATCCGCTCTGAACAATCGCTCCCGAATCCTAATGACGGATTCGGATTTTTTCGGGATAAAAAAGAGACCGGAAGCTTCGGCTTGTGAGCGCGAGATGACCTGATTAGTAGTAGTCTGACTCGCGTTGCCGTCGCTTCCGGTCTGCGTGAGAGTAAGACGAGCGGGTTTTTACGATTTTCGCGCGTAAAAAATGCGCGTTACTGTGTAATCCGCTCGAAAGCCTGCGTTAACATTTCTCTAATTTCGCTCATGGCGTCGGCCCCGGAATCGGATTCGGAGCCGTTTTCTTCCCACAGTTTGGTCAACGCTTCCAGAAGCGAGTTCTGCTCGGATTCCGTCGAGTAAAGAAGATACTGAGCGATTTTAGCGTTCTGAGCGGCGGCGTCCGTGGAATCTGTTTCTTCCTCGGAATCGCTTTTGTTCACTTCAGAGCCGCACTTGGAGCATGAGGAGGCTCCATCCTCGATTTTCGCTCCGCAGACGGGACATGTGGAACATTCTTCCGAGGCGGCCACGCCGCCCGCGCCGCCCGCTGCTCCTGAAGCGCCCGCCGGGGGAGCGCCGCCCGCTCCCTGCGGCCCGCCGCCGCGCTGCATTTGCGGCGGCTGCAAAGACGTCAGATCGCCGGTCGAGGCTGCGGTTTCGAATCTTGTCGCCAGCGATTCAAGCATCCCGGCGTCCATCCCGTCGGCGTCCGAGTTCGACGCCGCTTCGCGCAACTTTGCGGCAATGTCGCCGCACAGTTCCTTAAACTTATCCGGGTCCGCCTCTTGAAGCTGCGAAAGTTTCGAAAGCAGGTCGGCCGGCCCTGAAAATTCGAACGTGTCTCCCAGCGGATTTCCGTTCTCGATATTCGCTCCGCTCACCGCGTCGTTGATCGCCGAATCGATCCGCTGTTTCATGACGTTCATGTACTGCTGAATGTTGGAAGTCAAATTCTGGGTTCCCGAAACATCCATTGTCCTTCTCCTTTAATGGTGTCAAGCCGAAAGGCGGCGCGAGACGTCGCCGTCCGTACGGCAAGCCGCTCAGCTTGTGGCTATGCGGGATGAACCGAGGGCCGCCAGCAGAACATCGCGGGCTTCCTTGATGGCTGTTTCCCAACTGTCCGTGACAGTCGCGCTCGCGCGGTCGCTCGCTTCGAAAATCTCCGACATCGAGCTTCGGCTTCCGGTCGATGCGTCGGTTGTGTATGCCGAGAAGCGCGATTCAAAAGGTGGAGGCGGAGGCGGCGGGGGAGGCTGCTGCGTTTGCGTTAACTCCCCGGATTCGAGACTGGCCAAGAAACTGTCCGCCAGAGCTGCGGACGCTTCCGCCTCGAAACCCTCCATGCCCTCAAAAGACTCGACCAATTCTTCCTCAATGGAAGCGAGGAGAGTTTCATAGCTCTCCTGATCGGTTTCTTTGAGTTCGAGCAGTTTCTCGAAGATTTCGCTGAGCGACATCCCGGAGATGTCGCCGAGGATGCCGCCGCAGTCCTCGTTCGCCTGTTCGACCGCGCTGACAACCTCGGATTCCGACATTGGGGGCGGAGGAGGCGGTGGCGGCCGGTGGCCAGCCTCTCTTGCCCCGCCTGACGCCAGCGACGTGAGGTCTCCTGTTTCAGCCGCCTCGCTGAACTTTGCGGCTATTTCCGACAGAATCCCGGAAACGATGGAATCTTCGCTTGACTCATCGGCGGCAGCGAGCAACTTCGACGAGATTTCGTTCAAAATGCTTTTGAAACTTTCCGGGTCCGTTTGCTGGATGCTCCACAGCGCCGAGAGCGTCCCGGATGAAGAAGACAGAGAGGCGGTGTCAACGCTCAACGAGCTGTCCGTTCCGCTCTGCCCGGTTGCGACGTTGTTTGCGGTTATGCCAGTCGGCTGAACCATCTGCAGCATCGCAAGGCACATATTAGAGTTGTCGATTCTATCCAAGCTCATGTTTCACCTCAAATTTGGCAATGTAAAACCATTCGCCTCTTCAGTCGTTCGGAGGCGTTTAAAGGCTCCCTGAAAAGGTCCGGCCTTTATTTTTGCATCCGTCATGGAGTCCGTCGGATGCGGCTCAAATCTTTAATGCGGCAATCTCAATAGGCGATCCCTCCTTTAAAGGATGGACGGGAGATGTTCCGCGCGGTCGCTGTTCTCCGCTATTTTTTCCGGTCTTCCAGATTGAACGGTTCTCGCGGAGGCGGTCCGCCCGGAAACGGTTCCCCGCCGTCTCGCGGCCCCATGCCCCTGTGAGGTTTCGGAGGCATGAAGCCTCCATCTTCTACTCTTCCTCCCATCGGCCCTTTTACCCTGCTTTCAAAATCTCTCGCCATCCTTTCTTCAAGTTCCGAAAACTTTTTCTTCTGTTCTTCGTCGAGAATTTCTTTTATCTGGGCAGATATTTTCTGTCTCATCTCCTGAATGCTGTTCCACATTTCGTCCCTGTGTCTGATCATCTCTCGCTCGTTGTTCTCCATTATCACAAGCAGTTGAGCCGCCTGAGCGTCCGACAGAGAAAGTTCTTCTTTCAGCATTCGAGCGAAATTTTCCCTCATCTGCTCGTGATGCGGCAGGCGCGTCTGCATCGGCTCCGGCATGGGCGA
>JAKQBV010000312.1 GCA_029573925.1 bacterium | reverse complement strand
TGTTCTGCGCGGTCACTTGGTTCACCGCAGACAAACTGGACCCCTTGCAATATCCTCATGCTCTGATTCCTTATTGGAACACATCTGTAAGGCTCGGTTTTTTTCTGCTTTGTTCTTATCTGCTTTCCGCTGTAAAAAAAGCTTATGAAAAAGAGCAATCCATTTCGCGAACCGACGCGTTGACGGGCGCGGAAAACTCAAGGTCTTTTTTTGAAGACGCCGAAATAGAGATTGAAAGGATGCGCAGGCGCGGCGTTCCCCTTTCAGCGGCCTATTTTGACGTCGACAATTTTAAAACGGTCAACGACACTCTGGGCCACAGCGCGGGAGACAAACTTCTTTCCATCGTGGTTCACACTGTGAAACAGGAGTTGAGAACAATTGACACGATAGCAAGAATGGGAGGCGACGAATTTGCTATCCTCTTTCCCGACACGGACCAGCGCGGCGCTGAAAAAGCGATGTCCAGAATCAAGCAAAAACTGGACGCCGCCATGAACGTCAACCGATGGCCCGTCTCGTTCAGCGTCGGCGTCGTTACTTTCTCTACCCCCCCATTCTCTGTCAATGAAATGATAAAAGAAACTGACGGCCTTATGTATGAAGCAAAAAACGGCGGAAAGAACGCCATGAAGACAAAAGTCATTTAGCCGAAATCGGCGAGCCGTCTCGCTCTTGCGCGTTTCAAGTCGAAAAACGCTATGACCGTCGCGCGAAACTCGCGTTTTGTTCCCGCGCTCCTCAACATGCTTCATGGCGCGGAAAAAACGGTTGTGATTATGTCTGTTTGATGTTATGTTAAAAGCCTGAAAGGCGGAAGGGACATGCCGGAAAGCAAGAAAAGAGCCGCGTCGGCGCGCGGCAAGGCCGCAGGCAAAAAAGCCGCGATGGTCGCCCCGAAATCCGGGAGCGCGCGCGGCGGCGCAAAATCCGCTAAGCGAAAGCTTCGCGCGGCTGTCGTCGGCCTCGGCGACATCTCCCGCCTCCACATGCCCGGCTACGTGGACAACCCGGACTGCGAGCTTTACGCGGTGTGCGACTGCGCGGAAGAAAAAGTCTGCGCTTGCGTCGATTGCTGGTCTCCCCGCAAGCATTACGCCGACTTCAAAGAACTGCTCGCCGACCCCGGCATAGACATCGTGGAGATACTCACTCCCCACCACCTCCACTGCGAGATGGTGATCGCCGCCGCGAACGCGGGCAAAAACGTCTCCGTGCAGAAGCCGATGTGCAACTCGCTTGCCGAGGCGGACAGGATGATCGAAGCCGCCCGGCGCAACGGCGTCATGCTCAAAGTGTTCGAGAACTTCGTCTTCTACCCGCCGTACGTCAAAGCGAAAGAACTGGTGGCCGCCGGCGAGATAGGCGAGCCGCTCACAGTCCGCTTCAAGCTGGGAACCTGCATGTTCGGCGCGCGCTACTACCCGTTGTCAGTCGAGCTTTGGCACATGCTCGAAGTGGAAAAAGGGATGGGACAGGCCATATTCGACGACGGATACCACAAGCTGTCCCAAGCGGTAGACCTGATAGGAGACATCGACGTGGTGCGCGGATGGGTTGACAGGTCGTTTGCGTACGCGGACATGCCGGGAGCGCTGATGTGGCGCTACAAAAACAGCGACTGTCTCGGCGTGTTCGACCTCGGACTCAGCCCGAACCTTTACAACAAATCGGATTATTTCTCCGCAGACGAGCGGATAGACATAACAGGCTCGAAAGGGTCGATATCGATAACGAGGTGTTCGGCGCAGATGCTTGACGCGCCGGCGCTCACGCTGGTCAAAGGCGGCCGCAGGATTCTGTTCGACGACATCCGCGCCGACTGGCAGGACAGCTTCGCGGACTCCACCAGACATTTCGCCAAATGCGTCCGGTTCGGCGGGGAACCTCTTCTCACCGGCGAGCGGGGCAAAAAGATCGTCCAGTTCGCCTACGCCTGCATCATCGCCGGAAAGACTCGCGGCGAAATCCGCCCCGACGACCTGACGGACGACGTTATCGCGGAGCTGAACAAATGAGAGAGACGCTCCTGAAACTTCAGACGGAAATGATATACGCGGCGATGACCGGCGCGATGCGGTTGCCCGACCACGTTCTGGCGGCCACTATGAAAACCTTCAGGGACATCGCCCGCGCCATGCCGGAAAACCCCAAGGACGGCGGCGAAATGATGATGCGGCTCACCGAGATGGAAGAATTCTTCAGGGTTGGGCCGCCGGACTCGGACGCGCTTCGCAAGATTATCTTCAACGCGCGCCCCTCTCAGATCAAATCCGTCATCAGGGGCTATCTTATAAACTACGTTTACGATTGGTGAAACGCGCGGAGCGCGGCGACTATGACGATTCTTGAAGACATACTCGGCGGGATATCCGCCGCTGGCAGACGGGAGACCCGCAAGGTCCGCGTCGGCATCTTGGGAGAAGGCCCCGAACTGGCGCTCTCCGCCTCCGCGTTCAAATCCGCGCCCGCCGTCTCGTCCGTCGTTTACTACCACCCCGACCCCAAGAAAGCCGCCGCCAACGCATCCGCGCTCGGCCTCGGCTCTCCCGCCTCCGACATCGGCGAACTGGCCTCCCGCGTGGACGCCACCGAAATCCTCGCTTTCGACGGCAGGACGGAAGCCGCGGAATCTCTGTTGCTCTCCGGCAAACACGTCTCCATCCGCAAACCGCTGGCGGAAACCCCGGAGGACGCCGCCGCCCTCGAACGCGCCGCCCGCCGGGGCAATGCCTCCCTCCGCGTGGACGACGAGGCCTTCTTCTTTCAGCCAATCGTCAAACTCAAGAGCCTCGTCGACTCTATGGAAATCGGCGAAATATGCGCCGCCAGATTCCGCGTCAATATCGTCGGCGGCGGCTTACTCGACCCTTTGAAACATCTCCTTAAATCTGACAACTACCTGTTCCACCCATGCTTCGACTGCTTCGCCATCGCCATCCACCTCTTCGGCGAGATCCAGTCCGTCATCGCCTACCTTAACCCGATGGACATGAAGCGCGGCGGACAGGGGATGGTCTGCTGCAAGTTCAAAGACCCCGGCAGATACGGCGTGTTCGAACTGACATATTCGCCGGGCGCGGACATCCGCGCGGACGCCTACCCATGCGACTTCTCCATAGAGACCGCCGGCACGGACGGCATCATCTGGATGAACCATTTCTACGGAAAAATGACCGAAACCCCGTGGCTCGAAGTGCGGAGAGGCAAGAAGTATTACTCAATGGGAATCGGGAGCGGGATGGAAGTGTCGTGGGCGTCCGCGCTCAAAGAGTCCGCGGCGCATTTCGCGTCAAGAGTCGCGCGCGGCGTCGCGCCCGGCCCGGACATCCGCATTCACTCCCGCGCCCTCAAAGTCCTCCTCGCCGCCGCCGAATCCGCCTCCGCAAAAAAAGAAATCTTCATCTGACCCCGCCAGCGTCGCCCTGATAGCCTTCTTTCCCCTAGTTTCCCCATATAGGTGACTGTCCCTAGTATCCAGACAAATATATTCTTTTTTTGTTCATAGGCTTAAAAAATAAAATGTTCTCGCGACAACATCAGTGCCTCATATTTTTATTTATACAATGAAGTAAATGTCACTTTTCCTTACATATAAGACATCAAAGCTGAAGTTTCAAAGTGACTATCTTATAAGGCGGCATTGTGATTCCAAATGTACTGCCGGACACGCGAATCTCCTGTTGTTCGTTTTCCATCATATCGCAGAGAAAGACACATCTAATTGGAAAAGAAGATTCAAAATGTGTCTGTGTATGTTTTCCTGCTGTTTCATACACTCTAACTATCAATTCACCTTTAACCTTGCCGGGTTTGACAGCGGTTGTGATTATATTCTTCTCGGTGCATGTCAGAATCGATGCTGATGGCGGCAAAACATCTACGCCATCTGTTTCAGGTGCGGCGATAAAAGCAGATAACGGCGAATTAGCGGTTCTTCCCATTCTTGGAACGTCTGCTTCGATTAAAGAACCTCTATGTGAAATTAATGAATACTCATACGTATTATCCCCACGCCTGAGGTAATGTTCGCCGTTAAAGAAAGCGCTGCTTCTGATGGAGGCAAAAAGAATTGCGTTTGATCCGAAAGTAAAATCAAAAGGTGAATGCTGCGTGAGTAGTGTTGCGCCCCAATCGTTATTTGACACATCCAACCAGTTATAGAGTCCGCGTGATGCAGATTCGCTTTCTTTCATCATTCGCTTGGTGAGAGATTCCTTGAGTTTTGCCAGCTTTTTGTTCTTTTCTTCGAGGAAACCCGATCGCAGCCACTTTTTTACAGCATTGGGAAGCAAAGAGGCGATTGTACCTATCCTCGGATCTGCGGAACCGGACTTTCCCCAGTAACCCGGCACTTCGTCGCCGAATCGATGAATACCGAAAGGCACATCCATTCTCATAACACCATCTGCCGGACCGAAAGGCAGAGACATGCATAACAAATAGTTTTCGGTTCCCTGCCATCTAATATTTGTTTTAAGTCCAATCCGTTTAGTACCGTGAAATAAAATAATTTCTTGATCGATTCTGCTTCCGGACATAAAAGGAGCAGTTCGCGATAACGAGCTGAACACCGGGCCGTCAGTATGTGTTAATTGAATATTGTCTTGTAGGAATTCGCCGGCGGTTTTGATTTCACCGGTGATAACTATGCTTTCGCCGACTTTTCCTTCGTTGTCCGGATTATCATAGAAACCATCAGGCGCAGGATCGAACCTGAAACCGAGCGCCCATACTTCATTGAAGTGGAATTGAATTCCGAAAAGCTCCAATAAGTTACCCGGTTTCCTTGGAATGATTTCTTGATTAAATTCTTTATCGAATATGCTTTTGATGCCTGCGCTCCGGCTTCCGATTTCTATTCGATAGAAATTGTTTTCGATAATGTTTTTTTCGCCAGCGGTTATAGATTTTCGATTTGCGACCTTTTTTTTGCTCTTTGTAATATAAAAAACCTTGTAACCCATAGCGGGGATATCTTCTGCATTGAATGATAACGTTTTTCTCGATTCATTATCAGGGATGAAAGACAATTGAATTTCATAGAATGTTCCTGAAGAATCCAATACTTCTAAAGAAGAATTCTTGAATGTTGGGAATTTATTCGTATCGAAGTCCAATGAAACATAGTCACTTGCTATATGTGAAAGTGTATTGAAAACAATTATTTTAACGGTATCTGGTTTGTCTGGAATTTCGACTGAAATCCGATCAACCGCTTCTCGAGTTATTTCTGAAAGCATCTTGCGTGCATCGAAAGCCCGTTCGAGTTTGTACAAATCGCCTTCGAGCCCATAGGCACCCTGAAAACGGCCGCCCCAATTATGGTCGAGACATTCGAGGAGTGTCCGCCATACCGTCTCCAATCGATTATTACTCTCAGGCGCTGGATGCAATGAAAGCGCTAACTCGGCGACAGGAAGAGTATGTCTCATGAAACGGATATGCTCGAAAACATCCGGCTCGAAAACGGCTATCTGTGCCCATTGGTTAGGCATGTCACCGGAAAATGTATTGAATTGTTCATTCTCAATCGAATTAAAATATTCAGTTATTGTTGCAGAAACAAATTCCGGCGATTTTCCTTGTTTGTTCCATGCTTCGACAAGTGCCGGACCGTCAGGATTGGGAAGCGCATTATCGTCGCCGTCTGATAATAAAAGGTTGGGCGAGGGGTAGTTATTTTTCTCTGCATGCTTCAGTCGCAATGGGAATCCAATTTTCCATTTCTCATCGAAATTTCTGCCGAGTCTAAGATGATATCCCCAACTGTAACCGGATGTGTGCGTAAGAATTACTGAACCGTCGGGACTTTGCCACCTGAAAACCCCTATAGGGCCTCTTGAAAAGCGTGCAAAACGCATTCCGAAGCCTTGACATATCTGAGGGAATTGGGAAGTGTGGCCGGGTGAATCCTCCTCACGCGCTAAGGGGGTATCGATTCCCAAATTTTCCAAAAGCCATTTTTTGCCGTAATAGAAATTCCTGAAAACAGCTTCGTCGAATGAATAATCTGATACGGGTGCTACATAAAGACCGCCGATATCAATCTTTCCGGCACGCAACGCTTCGACCAAAAGTTCCTTCATCTCAGGCTTTTCATTAAGAAAAAGATAAACCGAATATATATCTTCGATTGAAAAACGAAATAATACATTTAATGAAGCTAATTTTAATGCATTCTCTATTACCTCAACGATCCGTGCGCCACATTTATCCGGGGAATCCCACCAAGTAATATCGACATGTGAAGTATTGATAAAATAAACCTTTGCAATTTTGTTCATAAATCCACCAGAATATTTTCAATCGATTGATAACGTCCCAAAGTTGTAGGACAATCAAAGAGCTTTAGCCCCTCTGAAGACAAGAATAACATTTCCGGTCAAGCGCAACCTGTCATTCCAGTATTTCTCCCACTCGCCTGCGGA
>JAKQBV010000270.1 GCA_029573925.1 bacterium | reverse complement strand
AGGGATGTCGTGTTTTTTCGCGTAGTCGAATTCCTCGTCGCGGGTCATGCCCCACTCTCTTGCGACGCCGATGATTTTCAGAGAAGGATCGAGAGCGCCGATTGAGACCTCGAATCGGACTTGGTCGTTGCCCTTTGCGGTTGCGCCGTGAGCGATCCACTTGGCGTTTTCCTTCCGGGCCACATCGACGAGTATGTCCGATATCAGATAGCGGTTGAGGGATGTTGAGTGGACGTATTTGCCTTCGTATTTGGCGTTGGCGCGGATGGCAGGCACGAGATAGTCGTCGCAGAACATATCCTTGGCGTCTACGACTACGCTTTTTATCGCGCCGATTTTTTCCGCTTTTTTTCTAATCGGGCCGAGTTCCTTGCCTTGGCCGACATCTATGCACACAGCGATGACATCAAGATTCTTTTCATCGATAAGCCATCTGATGGCCACCGATGTGTCCACGCCGCCCGAATACGCCAGAACGACTTTCTCTCTCTTGGGAGCGGGCGCTCCGTCTTTTTTTGCCGCTGCCTGCTTCTTGCTCATTTTGCCGCACCTCGATTCATAAGATGAAATATTCGCTCGCAACGGGAAACGATTCCCCGGCGCGCTATTCTTTTCGTTTCAAGCCTAACTGGACGATTTGCCCGGCGCTGAGGTTTTCCATTTCCTCTTTCGGAATATTTTTCAGCATCGACCTGATTTCCGACGGAGAGTAGCCGAGAGAGGACAATGCCTGAGCGGCGGCTTCGGCTTCGCTGCCGCGCTCGAAGACGGCGACCATCGAGGCTCCGGGCGCGAACTGGAACAGAGCGCCTATTTTGTCTTTCAATTCTAGTATCGCGCGCTTTGCCGTTTTAGGCCCGATTCCGGGTATCGTCGTAAGCACGGCGACATCTTCTCCCGCTATTGCTTCAAGCAATCGTCCCTTGGGAATAGACATCATTTTCACAGCCGCCTTCGGGCCGATTCCGGACACGGTTATGAGAAGGCTGAACACTTCTCGCTCTTCCGCCGACATAAAACCGTAAAGCTCCAGCCTGTTGTCCGAAAAAATCAGGGAGGTGTGAATTGTGACCGACTTGTCCCCGACTTTCAGCGAGCCTGTGACGGACAGCGGAGCGGTCACATGGTAGCCCACTCCGGAAACGTCTATACAGATGGATTGTTCCTTCACGTCGACTATGTCGCCTGTCAAAAAAGAAATCATGCTTTGCCGCCTGTCGAGAAGAAATAAGAGACGCGGAAACGCTATCTGCCCGCGCCCGGAAAGACTCTCCTCGGGTCGCCGGCGAGGGAGCGGAAGCGAGCGGAGTTCGCGTGGCAGACGGCCACGGCGAGAGCGTCCGCGGCATGCTCGCTCTTAGGAGGTTCCTCGAGATTGAGAATCATTTTTATCATGTACTGCACCTGAGATTTTTCGGCGCGGCCCGCGCCGACTATCGCTTTCTTAATCTGGATGGGAGTGTACTCGTAAACCGGCAACCCGGCCAGCGAAGCGCAAAGTATGAAGACTCCGCGCGCATGCCCTACTTGAAAAGCGCTCTTTGCGTTTTTTGCGAAGTACAGAGCCTCGATCGCGCACGCGTCCGGCTTCCACTCGTCGAGCGCGCGCATGAAATCGTCGTATATCGACCTGAGCCTTTCAGGAAAATCGCATTCTTTGGATGTGGCAATCTCGTCGAACTCGACGATTTTGAGATTCCCGCCGACCTCGTCAATAACTCCGTATCCTGAACCCGCCAAGCCGGGGTCGATTCCGATTATCCGCACTGTCCCGCACCGGAGCCTTTCTCTCTTTCAGCCTTTCAGTTTCTCCATTTCTTCTTCAGAAATGTCGAAGTTCGAGTACACGTTCTGGACATCGTCCAAATCTTCTATGAAATCAATAAGCTTGAGCACGGTTTCGGCCTTGTCGCCGACATCGACGGTCGTTGTAGGCTCCATCGAGACTTCATAAGATTCGATTTTGTATCCGCCCTCTTCCAGTTTGGTTTTTACGCGCTCAAGCTCGGACGGCTCGGTGGAAACCATGAAGAAGCTGCCGTCATGGGAAACATCGTCCGCGCCCGCGTCGAGC
>JAKQBV010000253.1 GCA_029573925.1 bacterium | reverse complement strand
CGAATCCCAGATTCGCGCCTTCGGGAGCCATCGCCAGTTCCTCGTCTGAATACCCCATCGCGCGGGAAGCCTCGGCCGCCGCAACCGTCCCCGGCGCGCTCGAACAACAACCGCCTCCGCAGCCGCAACCGCCCGACACCGCCGCTCCGTACGACCTGCGCACGCCTTCCTTTATCTTCTCTCCGTCCCGCTCTCTTCCGCTCATATTTTCTCCCTCTTTATCTTGTTTCCCGTCACGGCGAAGTAAGCCTCAAGCGCCTCAAGCGCCTCCCTCCGCGTCCGGTAATACTGCCACTGCCCGCATTTCGTCGCCTCCACCAGCCCCGCGTTCCGCAACTCTTTTAGGTGATGCGAAACCGTCGGCGGCGACACATTCAGCGCTTCCGACAGTATTTCGCACACGCAAACCGAGTCCGCCGGAGCCTCCGCGGGCCTTGCGTCGCCCGCGCAACCGCGCTTCCCGTCCGGCCCTTTCCTGATTATCTCGAACACCTTCAGCCGCGTCGGACTGGACAGCGCTTTGCACGCCTCCGCCACCGCCTCGCGGTCAGGCTTCTTTTTTCGCTCTGATCTCATCCACTATTTTCTCCAGTTCTGACATCTTTCTTCTTATGATGTGCGCGGTCTCCCTGAATGACTCTTTGACCTCCGCCGCGCATCCGGGAACCGCTCCGGGATCCGCCAGTTCCCAGTGCAGAACCACCGGCGCTCCCGGAAACACCGGACACGTCTTCTTCGCGTTGTCGCACACCGTTATCACCACGTCAATGTCCTTGTCCATAAACTGCTCTAAGCTTTTCGGCCTGTGTCCGGAAATATCAATCCTAAGCTCCTTCATCACTTCCACGGCATAGGGATGCACCCTGTCTGCGGGAGAAACCCCCGCGCTGTGCGCGTCCACTTTATCGCCCAACTCCGCGCGTATCAGCCCCTCCGCCATCTGGCTCCGCCTCGAATTCCCCGTGCATATCACCAGAACGCTGACCTTATCCATAAGCGCCGCCCCCGCTCTTGTTAGATAGTTTGATAAACATCTAACTTCATTCTCATTATATCGCCCCTCGTTCCGTCGCGTCAGCCTCCAGACAAATAAACAACGATTAAAGACAAGAAATACATGATTCCTCTAAAAATCCTTTATCGATATCTTTTCACATGAGCGCGGCGGAGCGAAGGCGCGAACGCGCCCGCTCCGCCGCGCGCAAGGAAACGTTTTGAAAGGGGTTTTAAAGGAAATCTTTTTCAAAAGTTTCCCCTTAATTTTTCCTTAACCGGATAGTGTATAATCTTTGCGGGACACAAGAGCGCGGAACATGCGATGCGGGCAAAGATAAAAGTATTAAGGTTGCAGCACAGTCTCGTCGAGCCGACGAACCACAGGATACTCGACGAGCTTGGCGCGTTTCCCGATCTTGAGGTGCAAGCCCTATGTCCGACATGGGGAATCGAAAGCGGCAGCAGGCGGGACCTGAAGCAATCGCCCCGCGCAGACCTCCAAACAGCCCGCACCTCCCTCACCTTCCACTATTCCACAACGTTCTATCTCGAACACCTCGGCGCGGCCATGCGGAGCTTCAAACCCGACATTATCCACATCCACGACGAGCCGTGGTCTCTGACCACCGGGCAGACCCTCGCCCTCAGGGGGATATACGCCCCGCGCGCAAAAGTTGTTTTCAGTTCCGCGCAAAATATCCAAAAGAACTACCCGTTCCCGTTCGGCCGCATCGAGCGATGGAACCACGCGGTCGCTTCAGCCGGACACGGATGCTGCGAGGGCGTGCGAGAGGTGGTTCGCGCGAAAGGATTCAAAGGCCCGTTCGAGGTTTCGCCGATGGGGATAGACCCCGAACTGTTCGACTACCGGCAGCACAGCGGGACGATAGGCCCCGGCGGAGCCGTTATCGGATACGTCGGGCAGATAGTGGAAGAAAAAGGCGTGTTCACGCTGCTGCGGGCGATGTCCGAACTGGGACGCGGCGCGAGAGCCGTCTTCGTAGGTCCCGGCCCGGACACTGACCGCGCCCGCGCCCTAGCTTTGCAACTTTCGCTTTCCGGCAACGTAGAGTTTGTCGGCGGAGTGCCACACTCCGAGGTGGCCCGCGTCATGAGCGCTTTTGACATTTTGGCCGTTCCGTCCCAGACGACACCGAAGTGGAAAGAGCAGTTCGGGCGCGTCATCGTCGAGGCAATGAGCAGAGGCGTCCCCGTCGTGGGGTCCAGTTCCGGCTCGATACCCGAAGTGGCGGGAGACGCCGGGATTATATTCCCTGAAGGCGATTCGAGGGCGCTCGCGTCGGCGCTCGCTGACCTCATCGAAAATCCGAAACGGCTCGCCGAAATGTCCGCCGCAGGCAGAGACCGCGTCCTGCGCCTTTTTACATGGCGCCGAGCCGCCGAAATCCATAGAAACATATATCTTCAAATATCGTGAACTTGTTCTAATGAAGCGCCGGGACGCTCGTTGCGCCTCAGCCTTTGGCTTCCGCTCCCGGCCGGTCGTTCAGCGGGAACGTCAGGAACACTAGGAAACCTATGAAACCGAAGAACCCGGCGACTGGGCCTAGCAGGTTTATCCCGAGGCTGTTGCCGGTGGAATAGCCGAAGTAACCGAACAGCAAAGCCTGTATCCCCTGAGACGCCGCGGTGGCCGCCTTCTGCAGGAAGCCCTGCATCCCGAAATACATCGCCTCCCGCCTGTGCCCAGTCAGTTTCTCGTCATAGTCCGCCACATCCGCAAGTATCGCCATCGGCAACACCATGTTCCCAGCTATCGGGAAGCTCAGGACTGCGATAAGGATAAGCCCCGCGTTCGTGGGCGATACCGGAAGGTCCACCCTGCCGATGAGAAACAGCGCCGGAAGCACGCACGCCAGCATCAGCATGCAGTACTTGTAGAGCGTCACCTTCCCCAACTTCTTCGTCAGCAGGTTGATTATGAAAAACGAAATCACGAATCCGGGGATGCTCACCGCGTACACCACGCCCACGAAACTCTCCGTCTTCCCCATCAGCCGCGTCACTATGTAAGGTATGCTCGCGGTCAGAGAGGCGAAACCGAGGTACTGCATCACCGAGGAGAATATGTACACCACGAAAGCCTTGTTTTTGAACGTCCACGCGAACGCCTGAAACATCGAATATTTCTCTTCCGGGGCTTCCGTCTTCGCTGGCGCGACGTATTTCTCCCGCACCCCCAGCCCAGTGACGTACAGGAAGATAATCGATAGCGCGCCCGATATCAGCGCCATGTTGAAATAGCCTAAGTTCCATCCATTGGCGTCCACCATCCGCGCGGCGATGAACCCCTGATACGCGTTGGCGATGAGAAACGCCACCGCCATGTACGTCGTCAGCCCAACCCGCTGCTTGGACGTCTCCGCCAGCTCAGGCATGAGCGAAAGGTACGGCCCCATGACGGCTGTGAAAAAGAACCAGAACAACCCCATGATGACGATTGTAGAGACCACCAGAGCCGAGCTCCCGGCGGGGAACATCGGACGGAAGAGCAGTATGAACGAACCGACCATCAGAGGCGCGCCGATGAGGATGAACGGCCTGCGGCGGCCTATGCGCGTGTGCGTCTTGTCGCTCCAGAACCCTATCAGCGGGTCCGCCAGCGCGTCCACTATCCGTCCGCAGATTAGCGCGGCGCCCATGATATACATCGATATCAGCGGCTGCGCCCGCCCCTCGTCGTTCGTGTAGAAATACAACACCCACCCGCTGAATATCAGGTTGGGCAGGTTGCCTCCGAACTGACCGCTCACATAGATCAAACTTTTCAGAGCGTTCGAACCGCCAGCTTCCTTCTTGCCAGAATCAGTCGCCGTCATCTTCAGCCTCCATCAAGTGTCCAATTATATATCATGCGAGGGCGCTTGTTGAACCGGAAATTAAATGACGCCCTCGGCGACTTCAGGCGGCGTGTGTCTTTTCAATTGATATGTTCAGGAGAAAGACGTCAGTTATTCTTAATATAATGGCTTATTGTTCGCTATCGTTTAACCCGAATCAGTCATTTGGATTCGGTAGCGATTGTTCAGTGATGATGAAATGCGAGGCGCAAGACGCATTTTTGAAGTGAATAGAACACACGTTTCTGAACAATATTGATGGGTGGCACGCACAAATTTGTTTTGTGCGTGAGAAGCAGTACGCCGCTATGAAAATCGCCCCGGTTCGCCGGCGCTATCGGCGAATCCGGGTTTAATAAACCTTCCGACGGCAAATAAAGTGGAGTTTGGATTATAATATATACTTGAGAAGTTGAAACCATATGTCTTGGAATGGCGGCGGCATCATCTTGATTTAAGGAGGTGAAATATGAAAACTTTTTCAGCATACGTTGAGTGGAATCCTGAGACCAATCTTTACGTGGGCATAGCGCCCGGCATCGCTGGGGCGCATACTCAAGCGGCTACTCTTGATGAACTACGCGTCAACCTTAAAGAAGTATTGGAACTCTGCCTCGAAGAACGCAAAGGAAAAGTAGATGACTTGCCTCATCCCGAACGACATCATCAGGATAATAACTAAGGCGACGGACGCCGCGTGCGCGACTGCCATGAAGCATTACGGGCTGGCCCGCGCGTCCCTAAAACCTGACATGACATACGTGACGGCGGCGGACAGGGAAATCGAGCGCGCGTTGAGAAAAGAACTGTCGCGCGCGATCCCCGGTTCGGCGGTCATCGGCGAGGAAGACGGCTGCGGCGCGTCGGACGCCCGGAGCGCGGCCGCTAAAGGTTGGGCGTGGGTTATCGACCCTATAGACGGCACTTCCGCGTTCATAGACGGGCTTCCGACATTCTGCGTAAGCGTGGCCCTGTTCGAGGATGGCCGCCCGGCCGCCGGCATCCTCCGGCTCCCCGCCACCGGGGACATCTACACCGCGCGGCGCGGCGGCGGCGCGTTCTATAACGGAGCGCCCATCCGCTCCACAGGCCCTCTGTCCAGACACGACCTGCCCATCTGCGTCCCCTCCAAAGTCCACCTCAGATACAAAATCGCGTATCAGGGAAAAACCCGGAACATGGGAAGCACGGCGCTGCATTTTGCGCTTGTGGCGCGCGGGGCCGCCATCGCGGCGGTCGCCACAGCAAAGATTTGGGACATCGCCGCAGCCGCCCTCATTCTCTCTGAAGCCGGAGGCCGCGTCGCCACCCTCGACGGAGCCTCTGTCAACTGGCGCTCCATGCTCAAAAACCCCGAACTCCCCGCCCCGCCCCTCCTCGCCGCCACCCGCTCCCGCTGGAAAACCATCTCCGCCCTAATTATGCCCTTAAAGTGAAAAACCAGCGATTCGCTCCAGATTCGCCGAAAGACAGTCAGATGCGGGACAAAAATAAAAAAAGTATTGATAAAAACAGGGTAGCGAGGGATAATACTGACATGTCAGTTCAGTTGTGTCAATCTTCAAGCGGAGTCCCGGTTGAAAGCTTCTGACAGAAAAAAACAAATCCTCGACGCAGCCCTCACAGCATTCGCCGAACACGGCTATGAACGCACCAGCATTGCCATAATCTGCGAAAAAGCCGGCATAGCCCGCCCGACGCTTTATCAATACTTCAGCGACAAACGCTCTCTCTTCAGGGAACTGCTTGAAAATTATCTTATCGGAGTTCACGACAGGATTCACGCCAGACAGAAAGCTGAATCGGAAAACAAGAATCTCTCGATGCGGGAGTCTCTGAACTCGCTCCATTTGGAACTTTTCGAGGAGATATCGAACAACCGCGATATTCATACGATTCTGGTGAAAGAAGCGCGGGCAAGAAACGCGGAAACAGAGGATGTGACGCGGGGCATCATGAAGATGATGATAGGGAGATTTGTGAACGCGATGGAAACGGAGCTTTGCGAAAACTGCGCGACTATCGCTGACAAGGAATTCGCTGCTGTTTACATGATGGGCGGAACGATGAACGCGGTAGAATATTTTCTTTTCGACAAAGTGAGGGAGATGACCACGCGGGAATTCGCGGAAAGGATTACTGAGATCGAGTCAAAGATATTCGGCTTCGAAGAGAAATGCTAGGAGAGAACGAGGGAGCGCGAGAGCGTTCTTTTTTTAGACCGAGACTGAACTGACATGTCAGTTTAAATGGGCCGCTATTTCTATCGGCGAATCTGAGGGGGAACCGGTTCTTATGGAAAAAGAATTCAGGGAAATCGTGTACCGCATAACCAACTTCACCGGCCCCGGTTCCCTCTCCAAACTTGAGGACAAGCTGGTGGAACTGCCCGGCGTGAAATTCGTGGATTTCGAGTTTCCAGTAGCCGTCCTGCGGATCGACGTGGACGAGAGCGTTTTCAAAGACTCAGAGGTGGTCGAATCCATAAGAAGAATGGGGCTTTCCATATTGAAACGATCCGACTCGACTTTGTGAATGAGGCCTGTGAATGCCTGATACTAGAGTTTCAACCCGGATTCGCCGTAAAATGGATTCGGAATCAAACAGGCGATGAAATATTTTGATAACGTCCCAAAGTTGTAGGACAATCAAAGAGCTTTAGCCCCTCTGAAGACAAGAATAACATTTCCGGTCAAGCGCAACCTGTCATTCCAGTATTTCTCCCACTCGCCTGCGGAGGTGATGCGTTTGATAATGAT
>JAKQBV010000211.1 GCA_029573925.1 bacterium | reverse complement strand
CGTCCAGCGGACAAGAGCCAGCGGGCGTGTCTGAAAGTCAAAGTGGTTAGTGGCTCTTGCCGCTAACGCAAACCGTTGGGCAGACTCGCCCCTGTCCTTGACAAAGAACGAGGAATGAATATAATCAATTTTATAAGCGCGCGGTTGATTACCGCTAAACAAACAGCGCAATGACGAAGGCAAAAAACTCCTTACGAGTTTATGGGAACGGCTTAGGTTCTGCTCTACTAATCACAGAGCATCATCGAAGCCCTTCGTCAGCCTAGCCGTTGCCATAAATCCATAAGGAGTTTTTTTGTGACAAACCCATTAGCAAAATTAGATAGAGCGACGCACATGCTCGCGGAGGCTAAAACGCTTGATGAAATCAAAAACATCATGGACGTTGCCGAAGCCGCGCGAACATACGCGAGAGCCGCGAAACTCGGACTGGAAGCGTACAACCACGCCGCCGAGGTCAAAGTACGCGCCGAACGCAAGGCGGGTGAGTTCTTGAAACGGTTGGAACGCGGAGCGGGTGGCGACAGAAGGAGCGACAAAATCAAAAATTCCAATGTGGAATATTTGATTTCCGAATACAGCGACGTGCTGAAAGAGAACGCGATACCGACCACCTCTGCGTACCGCTGGCAACAGTTAGCGGATATGCCCGAATTAGTATTTGAAAAACATCTGGAAGATTCGGTTGGCGAGAAGCCGATTACAACCTCTGGGGTTTTAAAGGAATTGAAAACGTCACAGCGCAAGCAGGAACGCGAGGCGGTTGCCAATAAAGCCAAAGCCATACCGTTATCGAAACGCTGGCACGTCCATCACGGGGATATGACGACAATCAAATTAGATCGTCAATTCAATTTCATCGTCACCGACCCGCCGTACCCGAAAGAATATCTGCATTTGTACGCTGAAGTAGCGCGTCGAGCGAACGAATGGCTATTTGATGGCGGACTCTTGATTGCTATGTGCGGTCAGTCGTATCTCAATCAGATTTACAGCATGATGAGCGAACATCTCACCTATTACTGGACGGCGGCATATTTGACGCCGGGACAACCGACGCCGCTTCGACAAGTCAATGTCAACAGTACGTGGAAACCGTTGTTGATTTTCTCGAAGGGAAAGTACAACGGTAAAATATTCGGGGATGTATTCGTGAGCGACGGCAACGATAAATCATTGCATAAATGGGGACAGTCCGAAAGTGGAATGTATGACATTATCTCTAAAATCGTTCTGGAAGGTCAATCTATCCTCGATCCATTTTGCGGGGCGGGAACGACGCTCGTCGCTGGATTGAAACATAATTGTTTTGTCACGGGAATCGAACTGGAAGAGGCGAACGTCAATATTTCAAAGGGAAGGCTGGCTGAATTATGACCAAACAGCGCATATTCCAAGACGGCAAGGATACTGATTTTTCGGCATGGTTGAGACAACAACATGAGATTGACAGCCAAGAAGGATATATCACCACAGATTTGGATTTTATTTGGACAAATTATAAAACAGGCGAATGGATGATACTGGAAGAAAAAACTCATGGTGGCACAGTCCCCAGATGGCAAGGTGAGATTATGCAAAAAATAGACCTTCTCGGAGCGCATGACCCGAAATATAAAGGCGCGTACCTTGTGAGATTCGAGAACACCGATCCACAGAACGGGCGCATTATGGTCAATAAAAAACTTTTGAACAGAGATCAACTCATCCAGTTTTTACAATTCAAGTTATTCATCGAGCCTGTTCCGCTTCATAGCGTACAGCGTAAAAAATAATTTTTGTCTTAAATTGTGTCCCGCAGACGGTTCGGGCGGAAGTTGTAATAGCAGGAAAAGAGATAGATAACAATTGAAGTAAGCCCAGTGCGCCGACGGCTGAAACATAAATAGTAATAAGGATGAAATTAAGGCGAAAGAGGCGCAAACCACTACGAATAAGTTTACCGACTGGATTCCTCCCAATCCCGCAAGGGCAACCTGTGAACAAAGCAGAGAGTGGCACAGGCGCGACGGTTCTAACAGAACAAGCGAAAGGTGAGAGGCTCGCAACCTTGTAAATGAATCCGACTCCATTCCTGAAAGGGAGTGCATGACTCTCATCGAGTTGATGTTCTGAAAAGAACATGAGTCGCTATTGCCGCAATAGGATGATTCTATTAATTTCCAGTTTCTAACCGAAAGGACAATATCATGACAACATTAAGACGAGAAGCAATACAAAAAGCAGAATCAATACTCATTCCTGCTTACAGTGATAATCCTCCAACAGAGGATTCGATAAACTACGCAAAAGAGCAAGCGGCTAAAGTGGTTGACGCCTTGCTTGAACTGCGTGGCTTTTCTTTTTTGAACGAGCCTCTTGACGCGCAAAAAACCACGAAATCTTTATCCTCGCCAAAGCGAGGCGATGTGATTGACGCAATGCTGGCATATCAAAATGGCGAATACTGGAAAGGACGCGAGACGTTCCTCGCAGAGGATTTGCCGCTTGCCGACTTTTGGCACACCGCCACAGGGCAACCACTGAATGGCAATAAGGCGCAGTTGAAATCGCTCCGCAAAGCCGTGACCGCATGGCGCGACCAGCGATTGAGTGTGGCGAGTTTGCAAGCCGCGCTGGATAACCGCAAGGCGTGGAAAAAAGGCGGATTGGTGTCCGACCCGAACGAGATCACCGCCGACGCCGCCGCAATTGAAGCGGCGGGAGGGTTACGGACGGATGAGTCGCGCGGAGAATACAGACCATCGAGGATTAGCGCATGAATAACATCGAGAAAGTTATTTTCGATCCGCCGACACTTGCCAGCCGCACAACGCACAGTATTCAGAACGCCAAGACCGACGCGCCGTCTCTGTCTCTCGGAATCCCAAACATGGACGATTTTGTAATGGCGCGTAAAAATAAAGTGATCGGAATACCCGCAGATACCAGTCAAGGCAAAACCAGCGTCATGTCTTTTATTGCCCGCAACATGGCGGGACAGATCAACGCTGAAGCGGGAGAGATTGGAGTGTATGTGACATGGGAGGATACGGTCGAAGATTTTGGGATCAACGATATAGCCAATCTGTCGAAAATTCCGCTTGCCAGTTTGTATCACGGCGATGTGAAGGAACATGAGTTCAAGCGCATGTTATCGGCGGCAAGCCAACGCGCTCAAAGTCCGTTGTGGGTGATCGGTCAAAGCGAGGATAGCAGTCACTTGACGCCGCGCTTGACGATGACGGACGTATGCGAAGCCATTGACCATATTGTCAACAAGCAAAATAAAGTCGTTCGTTTTGTCCTGCTGGATTATTTACAGCGGATTAGCCGCGAGGATACCCGTAGCGAGCGCGAGTCACGTTTGCAATTCTCAGCCGTCATGGATAAGATCGGTGAATTTGCTAAAAGTTTTCACCCCGCAACATTCATCGCTTCGCAGGTCTCGCGCTCCAAAGTCGAGGCGCATAAATGGCGGCAACCGCAGATACATTGGGCGATGGAGACCGCCAACTTCGAGCATACATGCGACGGCGCGTTCAGCCTATGGATGCCGTCGAAATCGAAAGACGTTTGGAAAGACGGCGATTGTCTGTATGAGAAACAAAATCCAAACGACAAGGCGATCTATGTCCGCAAGGAAACCATGCTCATCGAAATCCTGAAACAGAAAAAAGCGGAAACGGGACAGGTCAAAGCTGTTGATTTTCTGCCTGAGTACAATATGCTTGTCCCCTATGATACTGCCGATGAGGTACGGAAACA
>JAKQBV010000210.1 GCA_029573925.1 bacterium | reverse complement strand
ACAGCGCTCGATGACCAGAACGCCGCTCTCGCTCTTGCAACAGAATTGCAGGATGCACTGACCGAGGCAATGGGCGCAATAACCGAGGTAGACGACCGCGACGAAAGCGAAAAGATGCGCGAGCAACTTGACGCGCTTGACGAACTGTATAAGCAGGTCGAGGATAGCGAGAATATATCCGCAGAAAAGAAACTTGAGATATACCAGGAATACACAGACAAGCGGGCTATCCTTGAGAAACAACTTACCGAGCAGATCAAGGAAGAAGAGAAAGCGCGTAAGGCCTCGATCCGTGAATCGTTCGAGGCAAACCTTCAAATAGCCGCAGACTTTGCAAACCAGTATCAGCAGTCAATGAACACTATCGCTGACCTAGCAAATCAAGCCATTGATACAGACGCGGAATACAAAACACAAAAGCTACAGGAGCAGTACGAAAAAGGCGAGATAAGCGCGGAAGAGTTTGAAGAAAAGAAAACCGCGATTGAACAAGAAGCCGCTAAGGACCGATACAAGATTGCCATGTGGGAATGGACCGCGAGCATAGCGACCGCGATTGCAAATACCGCTCTCGGTGTCACAAAGGCACTCGGGCAGGGCGGTGTACTCGGGCTTATTACCAGCGGCCTTGTCGGCGCAGCAGGTGCGGCACAGTTAGCCATGATATTCGCGAACAAACCTATACCTCCTTCATTCACTACCGGCGGTATTATGGGCGGCACTTCATACACCGGTGACGAAAACCTTGCGCGGATTAACTCGCGGGAAATGATTCTCAATGCTGGCCAGCAAAAAAACCTTTTCGATCGGATAAACTCGGGAGACCTTGGAGGCACTAACGTGCAGATATACAACCAGGCAGCGAACGATGTACGCGCAACCGCACAGGTAAACGAACGCGGAGTGCAGGTGTTTATCAGGAAGACGGTTGCGGAAGACATGGCACAGGGACGATATAATGATTCTTACCAGTCTATGCAAAATCAACTATCCGGTGTAAGATACACATAGGAGAAACGCATGGCAGTAGCATGGCATCCAGATGTAAACCAGAAAGCCTACGGAATGGACACGGCTCCGATGGAGAACGTCGAGCGCGTCGAGTTTGAGTCCGGCAAAGCAAGGACTTTCCTGAAAAACACTGCGGCAAAAAAAACTCATTCGTTTATGTTGAAGATGGAAGACGTAGGCGACAATTCAGAGTATAAGAAGTTCGTTACATGGTGGGAAAACACGTTGCTAAGCGGCGCTCTATCATTCTACTTCCCGGACCTCATTACCCATGATGGCTACACGGAGTACCGTCCTATCGGAACATATTCCGCAACCGGCCAAAAGTGGAAAGAGGTCTCTATTACCGTGGAGGAAATGTGAACGTCAACTTTGCGAAACTTTGCCGACGCACCGGCGGGTATAAACTTGCTTGGCTTATCACTTTATCAGACCCAGACGATACTACAATCTTGCGAGTAGTAAACAACAACGCCAATGTATCGTTCGGCGGACATACATATACAGCGTCTACGTTTAACTATCTTCCAGGCGAAGCTGTCCACGGTATGGACGGAGGCGGTACGCTTGATATCGTCGTAACTGATAACGCGGTTATTGATATCATTGAAACATACCGGTCCGTGAAACTTGATGTTGTCGGGGTTCTTGTTGATTCAACCGTTTCCGAGGTGCAAGGGTTCTCGCATACCTGGGGGTCGGTTTCATGGGACGGCAAGAAGGCGTCGTTCACTTTTGAGAAGGATGAAAAACTGACAATGACGTTCCCTTCGATACTTCTTGACCCGAGCATAAACCGCGGGAACGCTGGCTCAATGACCGGGGCCAGGTTGCCGAAAGCAAACTGGATATAACGCGGCGTTGTCTTGACAGACGGTGGCTGGGAAGGCTGATTGGAGG
>JAKQBV010000299.1 GCA_029573925.1 bacterium | reverse complement strand
AAATCTTCTCTTAAAGCCCCCGTTTTGTTACGCAAAGCAATGGTAAACTCGACATTAGAACATTCTGTAATTACTGTGCTTATTGAAAGAAACTTTATATTATGTTCGGTAACAGGAAATATATTACTAAAGAAGTTGGTAAACAGTAATAATATCGCTTTTCCCCTTCACGGCGGCTTGAAGCTTATCGCCGAACCGGAACTGGTCTTTCACTTTTGTGTATGTGCTTTCACTGACCAGAATCGGAATGTTCTTTGTTTTTGATAGGGTTTTGATACGAGCAGTGACATTTACAGTGTCACCTATGACCGTATATTCCATTCTTCTAATACTTCCTATGTTGCCTGCGATGGCTTTTCCGGAGTTTATGCCGACGCAAATGTTGAAACTCTCTTTACCCCGTTGCTTCCATGACAGGTTGAGTTGTTCCATGTTTTTCTGGATTCTTGTGGCGCAATGCAAAGCCCTCTGTTCACAGTCGGGCATGGGCAATGGCGCGCCCCAGAACGCCATAACATTGTCGCCGATGAACTTATCAAGAGTGCCGTCAAACTCGAACACCGCGTCAATTGAAAGAGAAAAATACTCATTGAGCATCGCGACAAGCTCAGAGGGATCGAGCGTTTCCTGTAATTCCTGAAAATTAATCACCTCGGTGAACAATACAGTCACATCGTGGAGTGTTCCGCCTAAATCGACCTTGTCAGGGTCTTTCAGAATTTCCTCTGCAACAGATCTGGACACATAAGAAGAGAAAGTGTTCCGAATCTTTTCGCGCTGAATTTCGCTTTGTATAGTCAACCTTTGATTTTCCGCAATTTCCAGAACCCTTTCGACGCTTTGTTTAACTGAAATCAAAAAATGAACAGCCTCATCGTTAAAATACTCATGAGCGCTGTTGACAACAGAAATAACGCCGCGCGGAATCCCGCCATATTCGATGGGAAACACGGCAATATTTTTGACCAATCCCTTTTCTTCCGTAGGACCAAAGTGGTTGAAACGGGAAGCCTCCTGCACAAAGTTGCTGACAATGAACTCGCGTCTAGCGGCAACATCATAGTAAATGTGCCTCATCGGCAGAGCCGTCTCTTCCATGTCTTTATAATTCTTCAAGTTGCCCTGTTCGTCGAAAAGATATATCTCCACCGTGTTTGAAAATCCGAAGTCTCGGAACTGACGCTCCAATAATAAGAGGGCCGCATTTTTATCATCGCTTCTCCTGATTGATTTTTTAACTTCTTCGCCCTTCGCGACAACGAACCTTTGAGCCGTTTCCCTGCGGACGACATGGCCCAGAAAAACGCCTGCGATTCCTGAAATCAGCGTCGCTATAATGTAATTCACCCCGGATGAAGGCAAACGACTGAACTGAATTATGATAAATGGCATTTGAAAAACAATAACAACCGCATAATCGCAATCGACCCGATTCGCCGGAAAGCTACTCCGGCGTAAATAATAGGCAAACAAATAAGCGGTCTAGTCCATTCTCTCGCTGGCACATCAAAATAATGCGCCATGCCGATGCATGCGAGACATGCCGCCGACGCTACAGCAAGAAAGATGATTTTCCTCACTATGCTCCCGCCATGACAAGAATCTCATGAATAACGGTCATCATGATAGCCGCTGGAAAAGGATTTTTCATGGTTCTAAAAGTTGTCCAAATTAATAAAACAAAAAGCATAGCGGACGACACAAAGGCAAGCGCAAAGCGCGCGCCGCTTAACTCCCCCGCCCAATATGCCGCAATAAGCGTTGGAGCCTGAAAAAACATTACAAGCGTCGACGACACAAGTATAAGGCCGATTAGCGATAGGCCTTTGTTTAAAAGACGATTCCACACAAGGTAAACAAAAGAAAAAACAACCACATAATCACCCGCCAAAGCAGCATGAGCGGCCATCCTCAAAGGGTCTACTTTGAAGGTGTAACCATAAGCTTTAAAACTGAGAATCGTGTAAACCGTGATAATAGCAGACAGAATCAAAGCCATTGCTAAATCTGCCGCTATCCGGTTTTTCCTCAGCCCGAAATTCGCCATTATTTCCGGTTCTGTCCATGTTAAATAGAACGCGAGCCATAAAGTCACAATAATCGTGAACGTCGCGATTAAAGGTTGTTTGTAAAATATGATATTCTGCCAAATCACTATTATGACAGCGTTTACAAATATTAAGACAAGTATTTTTTTATTAAGAAATCGAATGAGCCACATGCTTCCCGCATAAAGGCCGATATAAATTGTAAGACTAAACAAGTCTTTGACAAAAACCGGTATTTTACCAATCATATAAAAAAACTGGAGAAAGCCCGTTATTCCGCCGCAACAAAGCATCAGAAGCAGCGCCTTGATAAAAAAGCCATCCTTGAAAAGACGGTACGTGGTCCAGCCCGCATAAGGGGAGCCCGCAAGCTTTATATCACCGAGCGATTTCATATCGCAGGCGCGTCTGTTGCCGTTGTCGATCTCAGTATCAAACATCATGTCACCAGCGATTTATAGAACAGATAGTAAATCCAATATGAGAACAGAAGCATCCTTGTCGATCGACAAAAATAAAATGCGATGCCAAGGACAAATTGCGATACTACGCACACGCTAACTACACCTGTCAACGCCTTGCCCGTGTTGTCGTATCCGATTGCATTTGGCGCCCATAGCAAAAATAAAAGCACGCAGTTTATTGCGATGGGAGACAATGCTACGATCCCATAGTTCAATAACTTTTGTGTCAACATGCCATACATCGCGCCATAATATACACCGTATGTCAGCAGACAAATCAATGAATACATAATGTATTCCTGAAAACCCAGAAAAACTATTTTATAAACGTCATTCACGACAACCGCATAATAAGTCAGCACTATAAAAACAGCTACCGTCAGCAACGAAATAGCAATTTCTTTGGCTAATTGAGGGGAGGCAAGATACCCAAGGGCCTTGATAATATGCGGATTTGTTCTGTGAAACATATATAAACACACAAAAAAAGGAGGAACACAAAGGAATATGTATACATATATTTGACGGTGAATTGCCGGCATCAATCCTGCGCCGCTGAAGAGTGAAAGTCCGATGAACCATAACCACCCGGCTCGAGAAAGTCCGCCAAGGTGCGAGATAATCATCGGGGTAAGACATAATATAGTTACCCAAACATATACTGATTCTCTTGACCGTCCTTTGACAAAAAACATGAATATCGACACTATTACGGCCCATGAAACAAAAGCCGTCAATACAATCAGAAATGTTTTATCAGATAGAAGTCTTACCCTCTGAAACCCCGGATAGAACTTCTCGGTTTTCTCTAGGCTGACAAGCATTGTTTTACTGTGTTGCGCAGCCTCCCGGGATAGGAATCTCGAAAAGATCGCCGTATTTGACCATTTCGAGCTCCGGCAGTTTATTTATCGCGAAACGGCTTGAAATAAGGTCTGCGGTAGCCTTAGTCGCGATGATTTTCGTATTGTGCGTTTTTGTGAGCGATTCAATTGAAACAACCTTCTCAACTTCTTTTCCCATGATGGTAAACACTCTTCTTCGCTCATCCCCGAGACTGCTCATCAAGACAGGGCAAGTGTGAAGGGCGATTCCGGCGTTGAAAAGCGGTTTCCCGGCAGACTTCCACTTTCTATTCAAAGATTCAATCTCTGCGATTATATTCACAGCCGCCTCTGCGGCATGAACCGCATGGTCGTCATCCGGCAATGGCGCCCCCCAGCAAGCGATGACACAGTCTCCGATATATTTGTCAATCGTCCCTTTATTTTCAAATATGACATCCACTATAGCCGTGAAATATTCATTAAGTTGCTCGACCACCTGCCTCGGCGTTAAACGCTCGGAAATACTCGTGAAGTCCCTTATATCGGACACCAACGCCGTCACTTCCCGCCATTGGCCTGTCATCAGGGCTGGATTGCCCAAAACATATTCGGCGACAGATGTTGAAACAAAGCGTGAGAAAAGTTCTTTCATGCGCTTCTCTCGCATTTTTTCCATCTGTCGCTTTCTTTCCTGTGCCATGTTGAATATTGTGTCGCCGGCCGTGTCTGCTAAAAAACTCACAAGCGTCATGTCGTTTTCAGAATAAGTCTCTCCAGATATTTTTCCGGCAACCATCAACGCGCCGTGAACATCATTTTTAAAAGCCACTGGAAAAACCATCACAGACTTCAAATGCCCGATTACGGCATTCGGTTCAAATCGTTCGTCGAGCCCAGCTCCATTGGTTGCCAGACGCTTGTTTTCTCTTGCCGCCCAGACCAATGGATGTGAAGGAGCAAAAGTCGCAATCGCTGCCTCATTAGCCATATGGCGATTTATGCCATGCATCGTCCATGAAGCTGGATCGTCGCCGGCATCAATGCGTATGAGAACCGCCGCGCATTCCGCTTCCAACAGCGCCATAGCTTCTTTCATTAGTTGAAGCATGACAGCCCGTTCATTTGTCTCTTTGGCGATATTATCCGATACGATCGAGAGCAAGGAAAGCTCTTTGTGGGTCTTTCTTCCTTTTCCTATAACGCCGCCTATGAAGACGCCGAAAAGATTGAAAAATATTATCATGCCTGCCACAAAGGGATATTCTGTTGTGGAATCCTTTGCTATCGAAGGATCTAACGGTATAAGCGGCAAAAATAACAGAGTTGTCACAATACTTCCGATGACGCCGCCAATATACCCGAAAACAACTCCAAACTGATAAAGCGGAAGAGAACCAGAAAACGATAGTATTCATGTTTTGGCCAATCTTGCAAAGCTGAAACATAAATAATAACGTAGCAAAAAGCTACTTCAAATAAGATCAGCGCCCAGCGGCGACTGTCTGAAACGTTGACAATGGAGTTTGTATTATCCATTGAAACGCGCCTTTTATGGTGGCTCCGAAATTATATATTTAGACAATTATATCAATCCTGAATATTTCCGCAATTGTTTTGAAGCTTTCAATCGACATGATGCTGTTATCACTTTCGATTAGTTACAGCAACAAACAGTTCTTTCGTGGTTCGGGCTTAATTGATAATCTGTAAAAACGGTGTGGAGAAGGCGGATGCTAGATGGTTTTCCAAGAGCAGGCGCGGGGCGTCAGCGGGGGGCGGGGGAGAGGGATGCGGCGAAAGCGGCAACGCAGAGGATGGAGGCGGCGTAAAGGGCTCCGAACGCGCCGAGGGTGGGGATAAGGATGGAGCCTGAGAGGAGGGCGGCGGCGCATGCGCCTGCTAGGTCTGCGAAATAGAGCGAGCCTGCGGCGGAGGTTTCGAGCGCGGCTCCGGCATGCCGCCGCGCGGGCCTGACTCTTTCGACGGCAAGCGGGAATATTGCTCCTGAGCAAAAGCCGCAGACGATGGCGAAGCCGAAGAGGGTCAGCGCGGCGAATGCGGGGGACGCGGAGGAGGCCGCAGTGTAAACCGCGGGGAGGGCGGCGGTGGCGGCGCAAAGGCCGAGGGCGGCCGCGGAGAGAGCGGCCGGGCCGCGCCGCAGGTCTTCCCTCCGAGCGCGCGCCATAGAGCCGGCGCCCGCCGCGCTCCCAGCGAGATATGCCGCGTTCACGAGTCCGAGATACTGGTACACCACGCCGAAAGATATCTGAAAGAGAAATACGACGACGAGTACGACGATGAGGGCTGCGGCTCCGGCGGCTGCGGTTGTGAAGTGAGCGGCAGCGGCGCGCGCGGCGGGGGATTTAGCCGAGGCCGCCGCGAGTAGGGCCGCCAAAGCTAGAAGGACGAGCGCCGCCGTCCGTCGCGCGCGGCGAGTGTCTGCGGCCGCAACGGCGTCAAGAATCGCCGCCGCAGGCATGGACTTGTACATCCCGGCGGACAGCCTGTTTTTAAGGAACACGGCGTTGGGGCACAGGTCGGAGTTGGGAGCCGCGCCGGGTCTTGCCGCCAGCCAGCGGGCTGCCGCCGCAGTCTTGTCCGTAGCAGTAAGATGCTCCATCGGGTCGTCGCTGAACTGCATGAGAGCGGCTTCCGCGTGGCGGGGGTCGAACAGGAACGCGGCGGTGTCCGCTGTGAAGCGCGTGGAAGGCAAGCCGCGAGAGCGGAACCGGGCGGCGGCTTCTTCGGGCGTCGGGGCGGGCGCTCCGTCGCGGCTTATTATCAACAGCGGTCTCTGTCCGATTATGAAGAAGAAGGGGGCGCGGGCTGGTTCGACCGGCGGAGATGCGTTGCCGCGCCGCAACTCCGGAGCCGCCGCCATTAGCGTCCCGGCGAGCAGCGCCGCCTCGTGTTCAGACATGTAATTCTCCGTGAACGGGACGGTTATGGCGAGGACTCCGTTTTCATTCAGGCGGGACTTCATCAGATCGAACGCCTCGCGGGTAAACATCCTGTTGAGGACGATGGTTTCAGGGGGCGCGGAGGAGATGACGATGACGTCGAATTTTTTATTTGAGCGGGACAGCAGGCGGCGTGGATCGACAGCGGCTTGGAAGACGCGCGGGTCGTCGAAGACGGGCGCAAGCTCAGGAGGGGCGTGTTTGCGGCGCAGGGAGAACATGGCCGGGTCAAGCTCCGCCCAGACGACACGATCGAGGCCGTGGTCAAGGGCTTCGCGGATCGCCGTCGCGTCCACTCCTGCGAACAAGGCGGAGCGCGGGGCCGGGTGAGCGAGCAGGGGGACGTGGGCCATGTATTCGCCGATGGCGATGTCCGGGGTGACGCCCGCGACGCGCCCGCCAGCGTAGAAAGTTTTCTGTCCGCCGTCGTCGAGGACGGTGATGTTGCCGTAGCCGGACTCTAGGCTGTCCGCCGCCGGGCGGCCCCATGAGAGAGAGCGGAGGAAGTTTTCCGATGGAGCGGCCCACAGGGGCGAAAGCAGCGCCGCGGCGGCGAGCGCGGACCATGCGGCAAGGCGCGCGCGCCTCTGCAGCCACGACGCGCCGATGACGGCGGACATCCCGCCGGCCATAGCCGCGCACGTCACAGGGGTCGTCGCCTGCGCGAGGATGAAACAGAACGCCATCCCGCCTGCTACCGCTCCGCTGGTGTCCCACGCAAACATTCTGCCCGCCGCGCCGGACATCAGCGGCCGGTCTTCCAACGCGCTCAGCGCGGGAAACAGGAATCCGTGAACGAAGCAGAGAGGCCCCAGAGTGACGAGCGCCATGAGGGCGACGATTTCCACCGGGACGGCCTCTCCGCGAAGATACCCGAAGAGCGGGCCTTGGGCGCGAGCGAGAGCGACTGACGCCGGGGCGAGCGCGCCTTGAAGGATGAGAAGGATTGCGGCGAAAGCCGGGGTGGGTCTGCGGGAGCGGAAGAAGAAACCGCCCGCCGCGCTGCCCGCCGCCGCCCACGCCATCCACGCGAACAGCGCCAGCCCTACGCTCAGCTCGTCTCCGAGGCTGACGACAATAAGCTCGCGGGTCAGCGCTAGTTGCGCGACCATCGCGCAGAAACCGCTAATAGCCGCAGACAGCCGGGTTTTCACGCGCCAGCGCCTCCGGGCTTTTTTCCGGCAGCGTCCGCAGCGAGGTCGATGTATATCCCTATTAGCGCCGCCGTCTTGAGCGACGTCATGAATGCGGTCGAAACCTTGAACCCGTGAGTGAGCGCGTCGAAGTTCCATGGGAACAGCCACTGGGATGCGAACCCGGCGACAGCGAACAAAGCGAGCCGGGGGATTCCTCTTATCTGAGTTGCAAGGGCCGCCAGAGCGGGGGCCGTCCACGACAGGAATTGCGGGGATGAGACTTTGAAGCCGATTGTCGCCGCCGTCAGAATGAGGGCCGACGCGACGAGGAGGCGACGGATGCTTTGTGTGTCAGGCTCCGGCGCTTCGGGGGCGAGCGCGGGTCTGCGCTGTAAAGCTGTCGCGTATGCCCCGTATGCGCGCGCAACGAGAAGCGCCAGAGCAAACGTTGACAGCTTCATCGCGAGGTCTGTGGCCGCGCTCTCGCCGGGGGGCCACGAGAGGTTTCCCATAGCCGGAGGAATGTTCGCTCCGGCCAGTCCGAGCGTCAGCAGAACGGCCCCGTATGCGGAATGTTTTTCGACGCCGCGCGCGGCGTGGAACGCGAACGAACCCGCCACTCCGTCCGGCGACAGCAGAGCGGGAACGCCGAATAGAAGCGCCGAAACGGCGATGAACACCACCGCGCCTTCAAGCGCGCCCCTTTTGCCGGATTTTATCGCGGCTTCCGCCAGAAAAAGTGGAAACAAAACGACCGGGTATCCCTTTGCCGCCGCACCGGCGGCGAGCAGCGCGAATGCCGGGACGCGTTTTCCCCGCGCAAGCTCGACCATAGCCCATGCCGCAAGGGCCATCGGAATGTAGTCGAGGGATACCATTCCCACCGGGCCTGCAGCGAGGATGACGAAAGTGTACGCGGAGGCGGCGGCAATCTTCGCGCTCTTCTTCGGCCCGGCCCCCGCCAGCATTTCCGACAGCTTGAGCGCGGCCAGAAGTCCCGCGACCGACACCGCGAACATGCCGACCGCAAACACTGCGTAATAGACGTAGAGGTCTTTTGAGAACGGGGCCATAGCCCATAGCCACGCCGCGCCGAGCGGGGGATACTCCACGGCCACGTCGCGGTACGGCAACAGCCCCGCCGCCGCCGCTTCCCCGAACTTCCGGTAGTAGTTGAGGTTGACAGAGACATGTCCCGCGAACAGCCTGCCGCCAGCGGGCGTGAAAAAAAGGAGTCCGACTACCGCGCAGTATCCTGCGGCGAGCGCTGTCGTTAAAAAGTCGATTTTTGCGAAACGGGCCAGATTGATTTTCATATTGAGACGCCGGCGCGGTTGCTCGCGCGGGACAAGTTCCTCTCGAAAAAGGATATACCGAAACGCGGCAATCTTCAACGCGCGGGAGCGGGGAGCGGAGCGGCGTTCAGCCCGCCGGGGCGGTTTTGCTCAACTCGGACAGAATGTCGCGGCAGAAGGCGGGCAGGGTGTCGTCTCGCGCGCCCATTACGACCACGATGTCTCCGGGCCGCGCGGCGGCGGCGATGGGAGCGGCGATTTCCGCGCGGGTGGCGAAGAACTTAGCGGCCGCCCCTCGCGCCCCGACTTCTCTGATTATGTCGGCTGATGAAATGGACTTGTCGGCTGAGCCGCCCGCGTAGAATATCTCCGGCATGTAAAGAACATCCGAGCCGGGGCGCAGCATCGCTGCAAACGTTTCGACAAGCTCGTCGCGCATAAACTTGGTCGGGCCGAATCCGTGAGGCTGAAACACGATGTGTCGCGCGCCGGGCAGTGCGTCGAGAGCTTCGAGCGTCGCCCTTATTTTGTCGGGGTTGTGGCCGAAGTCGTCAATGACTTTTACTCCGCGCGCCTCCCCGATAAGGTCGAACCTGCGCGCTATGCCGGAGAACCACTCGACTCCGTCACGAATTGCCTGCGTGTCTAGGCCGAAATGCCTGCCGACGGCAATCGCGGCCAGCGCGTTCGACACGTTGTGCGCGCCGGGGACTTGCAGTTTATGCTCTAAGCCGTCAACAGTGAAAGAGGCGGAAAAAGGCCGCAATGACACCCGTTCGGCCACGATGTCCGCGCCGGGTTTCAGGCCGTAGGTCACGGCGTTCGGCGCGAGTCCGCGAAGCGCGGACGCCTTCGGGCAGTCAGCGTTCAGAACGGCAAGCTCGCGCGCGGCGGAGACGAATTTTCCGAATATCTCAACCAATTCGTCTATGGGCTTGTGGTCTTTGGTGATGTTGGAGACGATGGAGACGGCGGGAGCGTAATTGACGATGGAGCCGTCGCTTTCGTCGCTTTCAATGACGATGATGTCGGAAGCGCCCGCGCGGGCGGAGCCTGACATCCCGTCCGCCGCGAAGTTCTTCATGACGCCGCCGTTGATGATGGAAGGGTCGAGTCCGGCGCGGGTCAGCAAAGCTCCGGTCATGCCGCAGATGGTGGTTTTGCCGGATGTGCCTCCGGCGGCCACGCCGCGCTTCTCATTGAAAATGCTTGCGAGGGCCTGAGACCGGTGCAGCGTCGGGACGCCCAGCGCGCGCGCCCGCGCCATGTCCGGCACGGTGTCCTCTATCGCGGACGACGCCACTACGAAATCGCACCCCGCCACCCCGCTGCCGTCCTGCGGAAAAAGCTTTATCCCGGCGGCGCGTAGCCTGTCGAACAACGCTTGATTCAAGCCTCTGTCATGGTTCCTGTCGGAGCCGCAAACGCCGTGTCCCTGAGCCGCTAGAGTCTGCGCGATAGGGCTCATGCCGCTGCCGCCGATTCCTATGAAAAAGTAGTTTGCCATGTCTTCTCCGGGCAAAACCGGCGGCGCTCGCCGCCGTTTCATTCGCCGATGGATTATAACACACGGCGGGCGCGCCGGAAATCGCGCGTTGGACAAAGCTTTCAGCGCCGCGTTATAATTAAAAAAAGGAATCCGAAAGAGGCGCTCGGCGTGAAAATCGACAGGACATCGAAAGACGGAGTCGTTATTTTCAAGGTAGATGGAGACATCGACTATGGGTCGTCGCGGGAGTTTGCGGACGAGCTGATGTGTTGCGTGGCGGCAAAAGAGCCGCGCGTCGAGATCGACATGTCCGGCTGCCGGTTCATCAACAGCGCCGGGCTGGGGGCGGTCGCGGCGGCGGTCGCTGTGGCTCGCGCGCGCGGCGGCGATGTCGTCCTATCGGGCGTTTCTCCCTCCATAAGAAAGCTTTTCGCAATCACCGCTCTGGACAATATCATCGAATTCAAATGAAGCGCGCCGGGATGTCGGCGAGCGCCCGGGTATGGAATCCGAGCGCCGGGTTCGGTACAATATTCGGCGTATGCGCGAGCCTGTGTATGTCGAAACATATCGAAGCGGCCTGTTGAGAGAGCGGGTCGAGTCGGCGCGCGAGATTCTTCGGAAATGCGCGTTGTGCCCGCGCAAGTGCGGAGCGGATCGGCTTGCGGGCGAGACGGGGGTGTGTCGCGCGGGGGCGCAGGCGCGCGTCGCAAGTTTTAATCTCCATCACGGCGAAGAGCCGCCCATATCCGGCGCTCGCGGTAGCGGAACGGTCTTCCTCTCCCACTGCAACCTGAGATGCGTTTTCTGCCAGAATTATCCGATCAGCCACATGGGCAACGGGGTTCCAGCCCCGCCGCGCGAACTTGCGGACATGATGCTGAAGCTTCAGAAACGCGGCGCGCACAACATCAATTTCGTCACTCCGACGCACTACATGCCGCAGATAATCGAGGCGTTGGAGATAGCCGTTGGGGGCGGTCTGCGCCTGCCGATTGTTTACAATTGCGGCGGATACGAGTCGGTGGAAGCCGTGCGGATGCTGGAGGGGATAGTAGATGTGTATCTTCCGGATATAAAATACAGAAGAGCGGAGCCTGCCGGAGAACTGTCCGGGGCTTCGGACTATTTCGAGCGCGCTTGCGCGGCGGTCAAGGAGATGTTCTCTCAAGTCGGCCTGCTGGAGACGGACGAAGAGGGCGTCGCCGTTCGCGGGTTGATAATCCGGCATCTTGTGTTGCCGGGCAGGCAGGCGGGCAGCAGGGAAGTATTTGAGTTCGTCGCCCGCGAGATTTCGCCGGATGTCAGCATGAGCGTAATGAGCCAGTATTTTCCGGCGCACGAGGCTCCGCTTAACCCGGCGGTGTCCCGGCGCGTGACGGTCGCCGAATATCAGGCAGCTCTGGACGCTCTTGAGGAGCTCGGCATGACCGAGGGCTGGACACAGAGCGACCCGGAGTTGGAATATTAGCGCGGTTCGCGCGGACGGTTCATCATGGACGATATTTCGCCTCTTGCGGTTGACATCAGAGAGATGCGGCTGGACGACCTTGACCACGTCTACTGCATCGAGACGTCCGCGTATTCCAACCCGTGGCCGTTCCAGTCCTTCATTGACGAACTGACCCGCAACCACTGGTCGCGATACGTTGTCGCAGAGGCGGAAGGGCAGATACGCGGATACGCGGGGATGTGGCTCATCGCGGGAGAGGCGCACATCACGAACATCGCTGTGGATTACTCGTTCAGGCGGCGCATGGTGGGCGAACAGTTGCTATTGCGGCTGATTGAAATCGCCCTCGCGGAGGAGTGTTTTTCGATGTTTCTCGAAGTGAGGCGATACAACCTTCCCGCGCAGCGGCTATATTCTCGTTACAGGTTCAAGCCCATCCGGGTGCGGGAAAAATACTATCAGGACAATCTGGAAGACGCCATTGAGCTTAGAGTTGAGGACACTTCGTCGGCAGACTTCGCCGACGCCTGCCGCGCGCGGCGCGCAGCGCTGACCGCCGCTCTTGGCAAGGAAGATTTTTCCGACGATGATTCTTCTTGTCGAGTTTAGAATATAATAAGATTATTAAGCCGCGCGTCGTAAATTTTGTTTTTGTTGGAACTTATCGCGGCTGCGGGAAGTTAAACATTTCGACGGACTGACAAAATAACGCGCGAAAGCGTTTCGGGAGGAATTAAAAATGGCGGCGGAACTTCAAGCTTCAAACTTCGACCAAGAGGTTATCAAGTCAGCGACTCCGGTAGTAGTGGATTTCAGCGCGGTGTGGTGCGGGCCTTGCAAGATGCTGGCTCCGACGATAGACAAGCTGGCGCAGGCTTATGAAGGCAAGGCGAAGGTTTTCAAGATGGACGTGGACAACTCGCGCGATATAGCGACGAAATTCGGTATCCGGGGCGTGCCGACAGTCATATTTTTCAAGGGTGGAGCGGAGAAGGACAGAGTGGTGGGCCTCGTGCCTTATGAAATGCTCGACAGCAAACTGAACGGATTGCTTTGAGAGTTAAGAAACAGGAAGATTAATGATACGAACCGGCGCGCGGTCGCGCGCCGGTTTTTCTCGATTATCCCGAACCCTAATTAAGGATTCTGATTGAACCCGAAAAACCGAAAGAATAAGTTTTCGCCTTCGGCGATTGGGAAAAAAACCTTTGAAAAGGGTTCTTTCCCTAACCCTTTTTTCCCAAACTTTTCGCATCATCAAGTTTGGTTTAAGTTGAGAATATTGTCGCTCTCTCAATAAAATTTGCAAAACCTTATTTCGCAATGAAGAATTCGGGTGAAATGAATTCGCAGATATCTTCAAGATCGGCAATCGCTCCCGACGTTCATGTTATACCGAATCCGTCATTAAGATTCGGGCGCGATTATTCAGAGCGGATGAAATGCGCGGCGCAAGGCGAATTTTTGTTGTAGGGGCGGGATTGCCCCGCCCGAAAGAAGTTCCTGAGTATCTCTGAAAATCAGATAGTCTTGCCAGTAAATATATGGCTTATGTAAAAAGGTTTTTAGTTTGTTTAATTTGGAGTGCGACAATTCATTGTCGCTTTCATATAAGCGACTTCAGTCGCTTTTTAATAAAGG
>JAKQBV010000180.1 GCA_029573925.1 bacterium | reverse complement strand
GCGCCGAACCGTTCCACCACCTCCGGCGCGTTCGCCGCGCAATATAGGAAGGACAACACGTTCGACCTCAAGGCGGTGTTCAAGTCCAGCGGGACCGATTCTTTCGGAGTCGGCGTCCCCTACTCCACCACGACGAACAGCAGAAGCGCCATCCTAACGTACTATCCGGCGGAACTGATAACCGTGACCGCCGACATAAACAGCCAGAGGGTGAGCGACACGCGAGCCACCGCAGGAAACAACGGTAAAGACAGCACTGGAGTCAGCATCGTGGCGCTCAGCAGAGGCCGCATGCAATCGGTGTCCCTCAATATGACGAAACAGTCTTTTCCCGCATACAACACGGGAGGAGGCTCCAGCTACTCGTCCACTTCGCTGGCGTCGCAATACCTTCTCACATCCGCGCTGATGTTTTCGCCGACGGTCAGGATGTTCCAGACCGACTCGTCAGGCTCGTCGTCCGACTCCATTTCTAAAATCGCAAAACTCGAATACCGCCCACAGGACAAACCATTTGAAGCAGTCCTTACAAGGGAATGGTCGGACACCACAACGACCTCGGCGTCAGGAACCGCCGACGACAGCGGAGCCGACATCTTCAGCTTCGATCTTAAATACAAACGCTCTTCAAAGACAGTCTTCGTTTACAGATTCGGCCGCACTGACATGTCAGGCGCAACGTCATCCTCGCAAAACACCACGAACACATTCATGGTCGAGCGCATTCCGAGCGAAACAAAAAAATTCAACCTGTCATATTACACGCTCGACACCGACTCCGCCGACTCTACTTCGCAAAGTTCCCTTCAGTTTGAATCCTCAATAAAGATGTCTAAAATCCTCAGTTGGAAGACTACTTTCAACAAGACGTCTTTTTCGAGTTCGAGAGACCCGGAGTCCAACGACTACTCCGGCTATCTGATGGAAACAAAACTGCAGGCGGATTTCTGATGTCTGAGAGAGCCGTCCACGAAAAAGAGACGAGAACGCTTGCGGGACTGTGCGGGGCCGGAGCGAAGCGGGCCGCGCGCGGGCTGGACGCGAACGGGTGGCGGCGCATGCTTGCGCTTGCGCGGCTTAACAGGGTGGCGGCCCCGATGGCGAAGAACCTTGCCCGCCTCGGCCTTCTCGAAACAGCGCCCGCGACCATGCGCGCGGAACTGGAAAACATCCCCCGCGCCGCCGCCGCCGCCAATATGCTTATCCTCGACTCCGCGCACACGGTCGCTGCGGCTGCTTCCGCTGCCGGCGTGGACATGATTCCTCTTAAGGGCGCTCTCTACGCTAGCCTCTTCGGCGCTCCTGACGAACGCGAGATGTCGGACGCCGACTTCCTTGTCCGGCGCGGACAGATTCGCGAGCTTGAAGCCATGATGAGCGGACTGGGTTGGAAACGCGCCGAAAGCAATCTACCGGAAATTTTTATCATCGAGTATTCAGGAGAGATGAAGTTCACGTCCGTCCGCGCGGGCGTCAGCGTTGACATTGAGGCACAGTGGAACCCGTCCCAATCCCTTTTCGCGGCTGCAGCCTACAACCTCGGCGGGGACGCTCTGTGGGCGATGGCGAGCGCGGAGTCAGGAGATCTCTCGCTGCCTCCGGAAGCGGTCATCCTTTACCACATACACCACATGGCAGCCGTCCACTCCTTTTCGAGGTTGCAATGGATTCTGGACCTAGCCCCGCTGTGCGCCGCGCTCAAGCCGGACTGGAACAAGCTTGCCGAGCTTTTTCGCAAGTCTGGGCTGTCCCGCGCGGCAGCTATGGCGTTTGAATTGTCGAGCGAGCTTTTCGGAGCGCCTCCGCCACCCCGCTCCGCCGTCCCGCCGCCGGACGCTTCCCCGTTGAATCGCGCCGCAAGAGAACTGATATTCAAATCCATCGCCGGAGACACGGCGGTGAAACGCAGCGGAGCCGTGTCGATGCTTCTGGCCGAGCGGCGCGCCGCCCCGCTGCTGCAAACCGTCTTCCCGCCCGCAAAATACCTCGCGTTCAGATACCCGGCCATACCCGCTCCGCTTCGCCGCCCATACCGCGCCGCAAACCTCTTATCAAAGCTGCTCGACTGACTCTCTCAGAAAAATATTCGTTCATTCCATAGTATTCTGACGACAATAAAACAACAGATTTTTCAATAAAACCATCGGCGGCGGGGCATTTTCGACGGGAAATCCGATTTTGTTGATTTATTCATGCCGATGTAATATATATATGAATTTATTCATTAGTTTTAAGGGCGGATTAGAATGACGAAAAGGATACTTGTCACCGGAGGGGCCGGCTTTATAGGAAGCTGGACAGTCAAAGCGTTCCTCGACGACACGAAACATCAGGTGTTCGTTCTGGATGATTTCTCGAACGGGCTGAAACAGAATCTTCAAGAGTTCCGAAATGAGCCGAGGCTGGCGGACGTCAAGAAACTCGATATCGCGAAAGCAAAGGAAACCGCCGCATACATAGACAAGATAAAGCCGCATCTTTGCGTGCATCTGGCGGCGCAGATAATCGTGCAGGACAGCATTTACAGCCCGGTGAGGACGTTCGACGCGGACGTGCGCGGCGCTTTCAACCTGCTCGAATGCTGCCGCAGGGCGCGCGCGGGGTTCGCTTTCATGAGCACCTGCATGGTCTATGATCAGGCCGGCGTGGCTTCGCGCATATCCGAAAAACATCCCGTTGTCCCGAAGTCGCCCTACGCGGGAGCAAAACTCGCGGGCGAACACCTAGCTATGTCCTACCATCACGCATACGGAATGCCTGTCGTCATAATGAGGCCGTTCAACACTTACGGCCCCCGTCAGAAAGCAAGCGGCGAAGGCGGCGTGGTCTCTATCTTCCTGTCTCGCCAGTTGAAAGGCGAGAACCTCAACATCTACGGAACTGGAAAACAAACCCGAGACCTGCTCTATGTGGCGGACTGCGCGGATTTCGTGTTGAAGGCTTCAATGTCGAAAGCCGCCGACGGGCTTGTGCTGAACGCGGCCACCGGCAGGGACGTTTCCATCAACACTCTTGCTCGGCTGGCTATCGACACCGCTCCGGTGAAAACAGGATCGAAAATCAAGCTGGTCAAACACATACATCCGCAGAGCGAGATAATGAAACTTTGCGGGAACGCGGCGGCGGCAAAACGGGTTCTGGGTTGGAAACCCGCAACGACGCTTCCGCGCGGTCTGGCGCTTACACGCGAATGGTTGTCAGGCATATTCGAACGCGGCGAGACCGTATGGCACTCATAGAAAACACGGCGCGGAGGCATATCATGTCCAAAATTCTGCTTGAACGGATTACGTTGAAAAGAACAATGTTGGCCGCCTTCGCGGCGGCGATGATTGCGGCTTCGTCCGCTCATGCGGCCTCCCCCGCCGGATATTCCGTTCCTTTTCCGGAAGAAAAAGTGGCTGAGCTTCTCAAGGTCTATAAATACGACAGGACGGCCCCGCTCAACGCGACGCTGGGAGCGCCCGCAGAGTATCCCGCATACATCGCCCGGCGCGTCGATTACAACGGAGCCAACGGGGCGCGCGTCCCCGGCATACTTCATATGCCGAAAAAAGCCGACAAGAAAATCCCCTGCGTGCTCGTTCAGCACGGTTACGGCGGAGACAAGTCAATGGGGGCCATGTTCGCGTCGGCTCTAGC
>JAKQBV010000166.1 GCA_029573925.1 bacterium | reverse complement strand
TTTATTAAAAAGCGACTGAAGTCGCTTATATGAAAGCGACAATGAATTGTCGCACTCCAAATTAAACAAACTAAAAACCTTTTTTACATAAGCCATATATTTACTGGCAAGACTATCTGATTTTCAGAGATACTCAGGAATAGTTTTGAATAGGGCGCCGGGAGGGAAGCGCGGTAGCGATTCGGTGCCGGCGACTATTGAAAAGTTTTGAAGAGAATCCAAAGAGAAACTTTTTCAAAAGTTTCTCTTTGGCCGCCGGAGGCCGCGTCCGCACGAACCCTGACGGCCTTTAGAAGGCGGCGGCGATGATGATGAGAAGGATGACGGCGGCGGCGGCGAAGATGACGCAACCGCCGATGGAAGGGCCTGCCGCGATTGGCGGCTTTTCGGCCCGGCCGCGCGGTGCGCCCATGTCCTCGTTTTCCGTTTCTGACATGTACATGAGCATGTTGTTCAGGGCGAGGAACTCAAAGAAATCAGGGTCGCCGGGTTCGGGCATGACTCACCGCCTGACGCGGCCCTGCTCCTCGGGTGTTGCGGAAAATGACGCTCTCCGCGCCTGAACGGGCCGGGACTAAGCCGGATTTCCGTCGGCAAACACGGTAAAAGCATTTTCTTAACACAAGCTCTACATGTAGCATCTCACAATATCGAGGAGTTGTCCATACGGGCGCTGCGAGGAAGACGGGAGAGAAGCGCGCGGGAGGAGGCGGGAGGCGTTTCGGGCGTCGGGTTGAAAAACCCGGCGTTCGGCTGAATAATGTTTGGGACTACATCGAGTTCCGGGCGGCCGAGTCCGGGGCGGGGAAGGGCGCTGAAGCTGATGCTTGCCGACAAATATAAAAGCTACATGCACGACCAGATCAGGAAAGTTATGGATGAAATAGGGCCGAGGCCACCCTGCGGGCCGCAGGAGAGGAAGCTTGGCGATATGCTCGTCAAGGAATGGAAACCGGTGTGCGACAAGGTGGAGAAGCATAAATTCAGGTGCAGCCCTTACGCGTTTCTGGGTTTCATGCCGTTCGCGGTGTTGCTGTACATGGGCGGCGCGGCGGCTTATTGGTTTTATCCTCAATTGGCGCTGGCGCTGTCGGCGCTCGGAACCGCGCTGCTCCTGTTCGAATTCGTCCGCTACAAGGAATTCGTGGACTTCCTTTTTCCAAAAGCGGACGGCGAGAGCATAATCGGAACGATAAAGCCCAAGGGGGAAGTGAAGAGAAGAGTTGTCGTCTGCGGGCATCTGGATTCTGCCTATGAGTTCAACATCTGGCTGGTTCTGAAGAACGCGGCGATCCCGGTTATGATAGTTGGGATAGTGGGCGTGCTGACGCTGTTCTTCGGCAGCATCGCGAAGACGGTGGCGGTGTATGCGGGAGACCCTTCGGCGCAGGTCTACAATATAGTCGGCTACGTCGCGCTGGGACTGGCTCCGGTGGTGGCCCTTTTCTTTGTGTTTCACACGTACAAGCCGGTTCCGGGGGCGATGGACGACATGGCGGGAGTCGCCGTGGCGTCGGCTCTGGGGAAGATGCTAAAGGATGAAAAGTCGGCGGGCGACCCGCTGAAGAACACCGAAGTCGTGCTTATCGGCATGTCATCTGAAGAGGCCGGACTGCGAGGCGCGAAAAGGTACGTTTCCGACAACAAAGCCAAACTCAAAGAAATTCCGACATACGGGATTTTCCTCGATGGAATATATGACGAGAAGTTTCTGGCGGTGATGACGCGGGAAATCTGCACGGGGGCGAAGCACGACCCCGCGCTGGTGAAACTCGCGCAGGAAGCCGCTGCGGGCCGGGGTTTCCCGATCAAGACCACGCTCATCCCTCTCGGCGCGTCGGACGCCACCCCGTTCTCGCTTGCCGGAATCCCTTCGACCACAATCGTCTGTCAGGATGTCAGCAGGCTGGTTCCGAACTATCACACCCGCTATGACACCATCGAGCACGTGAGGCCGGAATCGCTGGCGGTCGCGTTGCAGTTGACGATGGATATGGTGAGGAAGATAGACGCCGGGTCGCTCGATTAGCGGCAAACTGGAATTTGATGTTTGTTATGAGCCCCAAAACCGATTGAACCCGAATCCGTTCGCCGCTATGAAAATCGCCCCGGTTCGCCGGCTTTATCGACGAATCCGGGTTGAAGCGTTTTATGCTTTCGGCGATTGGAAAAATCTTTTTCCAAAACTTTTCGCTTCTTTTTGTTTAATCGCTGTTGAGAAATCGAGACATTTTCGTCGAAATTTACGAGGCCTAATTTCCTATTGACGAATAAGGGTTGAACTATCGACCCGAACTCGGGCGCATACGAAACAACATGCTCCCTCGTTCACGCTCGATTTGTCTCATACATCATCCCTTTCTTCGAGTTTAGCCCGCGTTGGTGAAAAATGGTTAAGGGAAAACTTTTCCAAAGTTTTCCTTAATCGAAGCACATTGGGCGAGCGCGGAAGGATTATTTCGGCATCATGGTGAAGACGTTGTAGAAGGGCAGATAGACGGCGATGGCGATGAACGCGACGACCATCGCTATGAGCACGGTGATGGCCGGTTCAAGAATTATGAGAAGGCGTTTGATCATGAATTGGATTTCTTTTTCGAGGGCTTCCGCGCAACTCGTCATCAGAGAGGGGAGCCTGCCGCTTTGTTCTCCGGCGGCAATCATGTAGACCACCAGAGGCGGGAAGTTGGGGGACAGGCGCAACGTAGTGGACATCGTTCCGCCCGCCTCGACGTTTTCCACCACCCGGTCCAAGTCCTTCGCTATGCCGGCGTTGCCGGCTACCGACTTGACGGACTCCAGAGAAGTAATGAGAGGCACTCCGCAGTTGAGCATCGAGCCGAGTGTGTGAACGGCGCGGGCGACGACTATCCGTTTGTTCAGAGTCCCTACGACGGGCAGCTTCATGACGAACGCGTCGAAGTAAGGCCGACCCGCGCGGGTGTTCTTCATGAGAAAGTACGCCGCGATCAGAAGCAGCGCGAAAACCGCGACCGGCACGGCGTTGCTGGTGAAAAAATGGCTTACATCAATAAGTATCTTCGTGAAGACCGGGAGCTGGAACTTCGGCGTCTGTTTATAAAGACCCTCGATTGTGGGGACGAATTTATAGAGTATCACCGCGATTCCGGCAATCGCGATGGTGACGACGATTTTCGGATACACGAACGCGTTGCTTACGGCGCGCCTGAGTTCGAGGTCGCGTTCGAGGTAGGAGGATGTCTTTTCAAGGGCTTCGACGAGGGTTCCGTTGATTTCGCCCGAATGTATCATAGCGGTGAACAGGTGCGGAAAAATTTTCGGATGTTTTTCGAAGGCGGCGGACATGGTGGAGCCGTGCTCGACGTCTTCGCGGACTTCCTTGATGATTTTTCTGAAAGAAAGGTTGGCGGTCTGCTCTTCTATGGCTGCGAGGGCGTCGACCGCCGGGATGCCGCTGGCTACGACCGTGCCGAGAAGGCGGGTGAATATGACCACGTCCGCCTGCGTTATCGCCTGCTGGAACAGGGGAGGCTTGTCCGACGCCGTTTTCTCGTCGACGGACACCACCACATAGCCGAGTTTCTGGAGTCTGAAAAACACCGCCTGTTCAGAAGGCCCGAACAGGGAGCCTTTGAAGTTTCTCCCCGCGTGGTCTCTGGCGATGAAGTTATAGACGGGCATAGGCAGGTTCCGCGCCGGTCGTTCAGTCCATGCTGACGAACACCGAGCGTCTGACTTCCTCGACGGTGGTGACTCCCTCGATGACTTTTCTGAACGCCGAGTGCCGCATGGTGTTCATGCCTTCCTGAATGGCGACCCGGCGCAGGTCGGGCGCTTGCCCGCCCCTGAGGATGAGGTCTCTTATTTTTTCTGATATCGTCATTACTTCGAATATCCCGATCCTGCCCCGGTATCCCGTGCCTGAGCAGAACTTGCATCCTTTTCCTTTGTACAACATGGCGGTCCCCGTCTTGGCGGCGTTCACTCCGAACTGCCCGAACAGTTCTTTGACGTTCACCCGGTAAGGCTCTTTGCAGTACGGGCACACCACGCGGACCAGCCGCTGCGCCACCACTCCGATGACGGAGGCGGAGATAAGGTAGTCCTTGACGCCCATGTTTGCGAGCCTAGTGACCGCGCCCGGCGCGTCGCTCGTGTGCAGCGTGCTGAATACTAGATGCCCGGTGAGCGACGCCTGAATGGCTATCTCGGCGGTCTCGGCGTCTCTTATTTCGCCGACCATTATGATGTTGGGGTCCTGCCTGAGGATGGACCGCAGGCCGCCCGCGAAGGTTATCCCCGCCGAGGGGTTTATCTGCGACTGGTTCACCCCGCGCAGCTTGAATTCCACGGGGTCCTCGATGGTGACGATGTTCTGCGAGGCGCTGTCCAGCCGGTTGAGCACGGAGTAGAGCGTGGTTGTTTTTCCGCAACCCGTGGGGCCGGTCACCAACAGCATTCCGTACGGTTTCTCTATGAGTTGGGCCACCCGCTCGTAATCTTCCCTGATGAACCCTAGTTTTTCGAGGTTCATGAGCATGGTCTCCCTGCTGAGTATGCGCATCACGACTTTTTCGCCGTTGATGGTCAGCAGGGTGGCG
>JAKQBV010000165.1 GCA_029573925.1 bacterium | reverse complement strand
AAGCTAATCATAGTTGATTCGATTTGTTTTTCGGGCATTTTGGCGTGGCATACGACAGTCCGCGCGTCGGGGAACATCTCGTCGAGGAGAGCTTTGACGGAGGAGATGGTCTCGATGTTGTTATGGACGAAATAGACTTGGCCGCGGCGCGCCAGTTCGCGCCCGACGGCGACATAGAGGGAGTCGCGGTTCCATTCCTCGACGAAGGTAAGAGCGGCCTTGCGGTCTTCGGGGGGCGTCTCGATGACGCTCATGTCGCGCAGGCCGATCATTGACATATTGAGGGTGCGGGGGATGGGGGTGGCGGTGAGGGTGAGCGCGTCAACGTTGCTTTTCAGCATTTTGAGCGCCTCTTTGTGTTTGACGCCGAAGCGCTGCTCTTCGTCGATTATCAGAAGCCCGGCGTCCTTGAAGAGGACGTCTTTGGAAAGCAGCCTGTGAGTGCCGATGACGATGTCGATTTCCCCGGCGGCGAGCCGCTTGAGGATGTCTTTCTGCTCTTTTGCGGACCTGAATCTTGAGATGACCTCGACGGAGACTGGGAAACGCGAGAGGCGCTCTCGAAAGGTTTCGGCGTGCTGGTGCGCGAGGATGGTGGTGGGGGCGAGAATGGCGACCTGTTTTTTATCGAGCGCGGCCTTGAACGCGGCGCGGACAGCCACCTCGGTTTTGCCGTACCCGACGTCGCCGTACACCAGCCTGTCCATAGGGGCGGAGCGCTCCATGTCCTTGAAAGTCTCCTCGATGGCGCGCTGCTGGTCGGCGGTCTCCTCGAATGGGAACGAAGCCGCCAGTTCGCGCATGAAGATGTTGTCGCCGGAGAATGCGTGGCCGGGAGCGTTTTCGCGTTCGGAGTACAGGCGAAAAAGCTGTGCGGCGAGTTCCTCGACTTTTTTGCGCACCCTGCGCTTGACGGCCTCCCAGCGCCCGGAGTGAAGCGGGTAGACGCGGGGAAGAGCGGCCTCGCCGCCTACGTATTTTTCGATGCGTCCTATTTGTTCGACGGGGACGAACAATTCGTCGCCGCGCGCGTATTTGATTCTGAAGAAATCCTTGCCGTGGCCGTCGCCGAGCTGGCGGCGGCAGATGCCTGCGTAGAGGCCGATGCCGTGATCGACGTGGACGACGTAGTCGCCCTCTTTGATGTCCTCCGGGGCGAGGATGGGAGCGCGGTCTTTGGGGCGGGAGGGACGGGCGGAGCGTTTTTTAGCGGCGGGCGCGCGCCTGAACATCTCGGCGTCGGTGAACGCGGACATCTCGCCCGCGATGGAGAATCCGCCTCTGAGGTCGCCGCTCATGACTTTTGCCGACGTTATGCCCTCGTCTTCGAGGTATCGTTCTAGCCTGTCCCTGTATTTTGATGACGAAGACGTCCGCGCGGCCGGATTCCTCGCGGATGCGAGCGGCGATATCGGAGAGGCTGATTGGCAACGGAGGCAGCGGGCTAAGAGGAAGCCGCAATCCGGCGGCGGGCGCGCCGGCGGGTTCGAGAGAGACCGACGGAAGCGAGTCCGCACCGCCGCCGCGCTCGTAGAACCCGGTCGCCATTTCCTCGGTGTCCGTAAATTCGTTGCGTTGCAGCCACACGGAAGCGACCTCGCGGCGGCGGCGGGTTTCTTCAGAGGCGCGGCGGGAGTTCACCCGCATGAGGATAGAGAAGGCGTCCGGGCGCGCCGGCCCGCTGAGGCATCCGAAAGTTTCGGGGTAGAGGATGGAGGCGTCGAAGAACGCGCGGCGCTCGGCGAGGGAGCGGTGGTCGCGGCGGAGGGAGTCGAAAGAGACATCCTCGCCGGCAGGCTCCATCTCGTGGCAGGGGCAAGCGGTCGCCTCGCGGAGCCGTTCGCCGGAGCGAAGCGTCTCCATGTTGAGGGAACGGATTTCCTCGATGGCGTTGCCGGACATTTCGAGTCTTACTGGGGAGTCGCCCTGAGCCGGGGCGATGTCGATGACGCCGCCTCGGACGCAGAACTCGCCCTCGCGCTCGACGGAGCGGCGGCGCTGATAGCCGGCGGCGACGAGCGCGCCGACAAGTTCCTCCATCGGCCATGAGTCGCCTTCCCGCAACACGGCGGTCAGTTCGGCGAACCGGGCGGCGGGCATGGTTTTCCGCCGCAGCGCGTCTTCCGTAGAGACGAGCCACAGGCGCGGCCCGTTCGGGCGAGGGGCATAGATAGCGCGCAATGCCCTGACGCGGGCCGCGCGGCGGCGGCGCAGAGAGTCCGGCGCGGTGTCTATCTCGCACACATCGTAGTCCGGAAAAGCGACGATGTCCCAGCGGCCCTCAAGGCCGGACTGTTCGATAAGGCTGGACATGTCCCGCTCGAAAAGGGCCACCGAGTCCTCGTCAGGCACAACTGTCAGAATGTCTCCGCCGCATTCGTCCGCCAACGCCGCGCAGAACAACAGGAGCGCGACGCCATCAAGCGGAGAGACGGAGGCCGACGCGCCCTTCGACGCCTCGGTCAGAGCGCGAGACACGCTATCGTTTTCTCTGAATCTGTCCAGCAGGCTCACGGCGGAAACAGTCCTCAATCGAATTCAAGCTCTCCGCCCCTGCGCGCTCTCGCGACGGGGAGTCCGAGCAATTTTTTCATTTCTTTAGCGTTCTTCGGCGCGTTGCCGAAGTGACAGTTATTGAAGAACATCAGCGCTCTTTCACAGCGCGCCGAAAGCGACTCAATCTTAGGTACCCATTCGAGCAGTTCGCGCTCGGAATAGTCGTACAGATACCTGTCTGAGCCGGGACGAGGAGTCCACCAGTCAACGGAGTTGCGGCCGTGGAAGCGTATGTAAGCGGCGGGGCCGGTCGCCTCCGCGACCGGCGGGATCAGCCCCTTTAGTTGCGGCTCGTCAACGCAGCACCACCCCGCCCGCATCTCCTTCAACTCCTCAAACGTCTCCGGCTTCAGCCATGAATCATGCCTGAACTCGGCGAAAAAGGGAAATCTTTCCAGCCTGCTTCTTGCGAGGCGCAGGTATGAAAGATTGTCTTCGGAGCGGCGAAACTCGTATGGGAATTGAGCCAGAAGGCCGAGAAGCCTGCCGTTCTCCTCGAGCGGGCGCAGGGCCTCTGCGAAGTCCGCGAAGGGGAACGCCGAGCCGTCGCGGCCGTGGGTCATCGACGCGTGGAGCTTGACGACGAAACCGAAATCCGGATCGGTCGCGCGGACCATTCCTGCGAACATCCGCGCCGTCGGCATCCTGTAATACGAGGAGTTGATCTCCACCACGTCAAAGATGCCGGAGTAATATTCAAGCATCCGCGAGGCGGAGATGGATTCAGGATAGAAAGAGCCGCGCCAGTCTTTGAAACTGAAGCCGGAGGCTCCGACGCGGACATTGTCAGAAACGGCCACTGTTTTTGCCTTTCAGCCTCACAAAAACGACGCTTCCGGCCCGCCTGCGGAAAAGCGAGCCTCCGCGTTTTTTCTTCACGTAGAAAATGTCGCCGCGCGCCTGCGGGTACAGAAGGATGCCGCCGGGATTCAACTGATCGAGCAGCGGCCTTTCGTCGAACCCGTCCCCTGTTCCCGCCGCGAAGTATATCCTGTCGAAGGGCGCGCGGGACGCAAGCCCCTCCGACCCGTCGCCCGTTATCACTTCCACCTCGGCGTCGAAGTCGAATTTAGCGAGGTTCGCGCGCGCGGTCTCCGCCAGTTCGGGCAGATACTCTACGGCGAAAAGGGAGCCGCCGGGGGAGATTAGGGAGGCGGTCACGGCGGCGCTGTATCCGCAACCCGCGCCGACTTCCAGAACGCGCATGCCGGCGGACAATTCGAGCAATGTCGCCATCGCCGCCACCATGCTCGGCTGCGAGCAAGTCTGCTCCGACCCGATGGGAATCGGCGCGTCAATATATACTTCGCGCGCGCCGGGCGGCGCGAATTCGCCGCGGTCGATTCCGCGCATGGCCTTTATGACCGAAGCGTCGAACTGCGGTATGCCCAGATACAGCCATCTCGAAGCCACCGCGTCGCACAGCGCGCCGTTGTTGCGATAAGCTGTCGCCATGTTCGTCCCTGCTCTCCGACGCTTTAAGTATAAGCCGATTTGGAATTGTTTTTAAGTCGCGGCGGCACAGAGCGCGGCGGGTCTGTCACTCGCCGTCGATGAAGGCGGCGGGCATGTGGACGGCGACCAGCCTGCCCCGTTCGTCCGGGCTGACGGCGACCACATCGAAGCGGCCGCGAAGCCCGGTCAGCCTCTTATGTTTCATGTAGGCATTCGCGAGCCTGACGATTCTTTTCTGTTTCGCTGGAGTGACCGCGAGTTGGGGAGGCCCGTATAGGCCGCTCGCGCGGGTTTTTACCTCCACAAACGCGATGAGGTCTCCTTTTCTGGCGACTATGTCAAGTTCGCCGAGGGCGCAAGACCAATTCGTGTCGAGGATGATAAAGCCCTGTTTTTTGAGAGCGCGGGCGGCGAGTTTTTCGCCCTTGGCGCCGAGAGGTTTTCGCTGGTCTCGCGCTCCGCCGTCAGGCTCCGTCATCGTTCGAGGGCCTCCTTGACGGGAGCAAAAGAGCGACGGTGAATGGGACACGGCCCAAGCCTGCGGAGGGCCTCCATGTGCTCGGCGGTTCCGTATCCCTTGTTGCGGGCGAACCCGTAGCCGGGATATATTTCGTCGTACTCTATCATCATGCGGTCGCGGGTCACTTTCGCCAGAATCGACGCCGCCGCCACCGAGCAGCAGAGCGAGTCGCCGCCGACCAGCGTATGTTGCGCTATGTCAACATCTATCCTCGCGTTGCCGTCGATGTACGCGAAATCCGCCGCTGGAGATAGGCCCTCAATGGCAAGTTTCATGGCGTAGAGCGCGGCGCGGTAGATGTTAATCCTGTCTATTTCAGGAGCCCCGATTGTGATTATCGAGCGCGCGGCCGAGCTTTCGATTATCGTTTCATATATCCGTTCGCGGCGTTTCGGGGCGATTTTTTTCGAATCGCGAATCCCAACCCCGACGCAACCGTCCGAGATGACAACGGCGGCGGCCACGACAGGCCCCGCGAGCGGGCCGCGCCCGGCCTCGTCCGCTCCCGCAACCCGGCTGAATCCGCACGATATCGCCGCTATTTCGAACGACTGTGAAAGCCCTCTGTTCTTTTTCGCCATAACGGGAACATGATATCACAACACGCTAACAAGTTGTTTTTTACGAGAAAAATAAGGAAATAACACGGTTGCTAGGAATATTCGGAAAACAAAATTCCCGACCGATTTATCCCTCCTCCGGGGAGGCCGTTATTTCATCTGCTCAAGCCCGTCTGAATATAAGTCTTTCATCTTTTCAGGCGAATAGAAATTTCCGGGATGCTCGAAAGACTGGACGGTGCGCATGTAGATATAATTCGTCTGATCGCATTTTGCCGCGTTTTTCCAATGCTTGAGCGCCTGCTCCAAGTTGCCGGCGGCGAAATGAGCCGAACCGAGGCTGAACTTATACTCGCAGTCGTTTTTTTTTATTTCGCATAGAGCTTCCCAGTGCGGGATGGCCGAGACTGCGTCTCCTGAAGACTGGAAAGCCCCGGCAAGGCGCATGCGGGCTTTCGGATTCCGGGGGTCGTTACGGACATCGGCCTGAAGCTCGTCTATCGAGGCTCTGCGCGGAGAAAACTCAGGGGATGCCACAGCCGGACGAGCCAAGAAACCCTCCAAAGCCTCTCGCGTTTCGCTTTTTTGCAACTCGAAATCCAAAATGAACTGGCCCGTCGCGACTCCGGCCTCGTCGATGAGAAAAGCGGCGGGAGTCGCGGGGTAATGATAAAGTCGCGCCGTTTCGGCTCGAGCGTCAAGCAGCGCCGGATATCTGATCTTCGCCGTGTCGGCTATCGGATTCACATATCTTCCACCCTGCGCGTCGATGCTTACGGAAATAATTTCAAACGAATCGTCAGGATGAGAATCCTTGAATTGTTGCAACAAAGGAAGCTGGTCGCGGCAGACGCACCACGACACCCAGAAATATAATATTACTTTCTTGCCCAAGTAATCGCTAAGAGAAACCTCGTTTCCGTATCTATCCGGCAAAGAAAACGCGGGGGCGGGTTCGCCTATGCGAATGCCGCGTTCGCGATCCGGAGCCGCCATCGCGCCAGAGGCCGCGAATAGAGACGCAAGCGATAGCGCGCCCAGCATCGCTACCGCGTTTTTCATCTCTCCTTTTCTCATCTGTTTGCTCCTTGCGTTTTAGATTGCGTCTCTTGCTATCCAGATACGCCGCCGGATTCCAAACGCGCACACTCCTTCATTTCGGCAAGCTTTTCATCGAAACCAGTCGCTCTCCGAACGTCATTGAGACATCTCGCCGCCATTGTCATTTGATGTTGAACTCTGCGCGCACGGCGTCGATTATCTCGTCCGTGAAAGACTCGGCGGAGGCGGCGTCCCATGTCTCCACCATGACCCTGATGAGCGGCTCCGTGCCAGAAGGCCGCACGACCACCCTACCGCTGTCGCCGAGACGTTTTTCCACTTCCGCCACTTTGTCTTGTATGTTCTTGCTCTGGTAGAAAGCGTCCCGGTTTGGGACTCTGACATTTTTCAGGAATTGGGCTGAGCGTTTCATCGCGGTCTGCTCGGAGAATAATTCTTTCGAAGCACAGGCGCAGCGCAGTACCTGAGCTGCGGACAGCAGGCCGTCGCCGGTTGTGGCGTGGTCGAGGAAGATGATGTGTCCCGACTGTTCGCCGCCGATGTTGTAGCCGCCCCTGAGCATCTCGCGCAGCACGAACTTGTCTCCCACCGGAGTCCTCAGCATGCGCGCGCCGATATCTTTGAGAGCGGCCTCGAATCCCATGTTCGACATGACGGTGGCGACCACAGTGTCGCCCGCCAGCTTTCCCTCGGCCTTCATGCGGCGCGCGCACAGCAGCATCAACTGGTCTCCGTCCACCACTGTTCCTGTCTCGTCCACGAACAGGACGCGGTCGGCGTCGCCGTCGAAGGCGAAGCCGAGAGCGGCTCCGGTTTCGCGCACCTTTGCGGCGATAATCTCAGGCTTGGTCGAGCCGCAGTCCACGTTTATCTTAAGCCCGTCCTCGTCGGAGTTTATAAACACGACATCCTCGGCGGAGTCCTTGAACACCCGCTTGGCGTATCTTGAGGCGGCTCCGCACGCGCAGTCCACCACAATCGTCCCGTCCAAGAACACCCCTCGCAGAAGCCTGCGCAAATAGTCCACGTAAGCGCCGGCGGTCTTGCTTTTGTCAACAAACCTGCCGACAGCCGCGCCGGGAGCGGGCTTGATGCCGCCGCCGTTGGCCTGAATCAGCGCCTCGATGGCCTCTTCGTCCGCGTCTTCCAGCTTGTAGCCGTCCGCCGAGAATATTTTTATTCCGTTGTCCTCCACCGGATTGTGGGAGGCCGATATCATAATGCCGCAGTCGCAGTTGAGCGCGCGCGTCATGTGCGCGAGCGCGGGCGTGGGCGTGATGCCGATCCGCCACGCGTCCACTCCCACCGACGTTATCCCGGCCACGAGAGCCGTCTCTATCATGTCGCCCGACACCCGCGTGTCCTTGCCGACCAGCGCCCTGCGCGCCGAGCCTTTTTTCGACACCGACATGTAGTGCGCTACGCAGCGCCCGACGGTGAGCGCCACGTCCGCAGTCAACTCCAGATTCGCCACTCCGCGAATTCCGTCCGTGCCGAATTTTATCCTTTTTCCGCCTGTTCCGTTAGATGTCATGGCCGCTGTTTCCCCTGTTGTGTTATCTGAACTTTTATTTTCTGGTCGAGCGTCTTTATCAATACCGTATCCGCTAATTTAGCGAGCGCTGCGTGAGGCTCGGTCTCGTGATCTCCGGGGCCGAGGCCCGCGAGGTCAACGAACGCCGATATGTCAGCCGCCCTAATTTGGTTGACGTCCTTCGCCGGGCCTGTCACCAGCACGTCCACCCCGCCCGGCAGAAGCGTCGCAGAACAGCCCCTGCAGAGATTTATTTGCGACAGCGTGACGGTGAACTCGCGCGTCACCGTCTTGTCCGCCGAGCACGTGAGTGTTATCTGCGAGAAATCCGCCGACACTCCGGCGGGAAGAGCAAGGTCTATCGGATACACGCTGCCGGATTCGCATTTTCCGAGGTCGAACTCCGCAGTGGGCACGAATTTCACGGCAGCCAGCGCGTTCTCTTCTCCCGTAAGGTCTATTGAAGTCGGGAAATATTCCGCCGCAGGAAAATCTTTATCGATGTCGCCGCCGACGAACACGGGCTTTATGGGGACGCTCTTGGTCTGGACGCTCTCGACCGGCACGCGGACATTCGCGCGCGCGGGAGACACCGTCACTCCGCTGACAACCGCGCCGGATTCGTTCACCGGTCTCAGCGCGGCCTCCGCCGTGAACGTCTCCCGTCTGTCGTCGAGCGCGACCGGGGCGATAATGCGGGCGACGTCTCTGACGTCTTCCCTCTCGCCGTAGATAGTCGCGTGGTCGGGCCGTATGTCGATGTCGCCGCCGAGCCTGTACCCTTCAGGCAACTCGCCTTTGAACTGAATGGAGACGGCGGTTTGCGCCGAGTGCGTCCTCTCAAGCTCCACCGTCACTGTCGGAGCGCGCCCGCTAACCCTCGCCGCCGTTCCGGTGTCTATCCTCAGCTTCACGCTGTGCGATCCCTCTTCCAGACCCTTTAGGCTCGCCACGGCTCTGATGTTCTTCGATGAAAGCTTTTCGAGCAGCCGGGAGTCCGCTCTCAGCGTGACGCTCGCGGTCTCCGGGGCTTCGACTATCTTCATTCCGGGCGACAGGTCCTCGTATGTCACGACAGGAGTGAAAGCGGCGGTGACCGCCGGCCGGTGCGCCGCGTATATGAACCACCACACGCCGAACCCGGTGAGCAGCGCGGCTATCTTCGTTTTATAGTTGTTCAGCAACAACGCTTTCAGGTTCATGTCCGCGCCTTCGCTTTTGCCTCGCGCCGGGAGGAGAACCCCGTGCCCTGCGTTATGCATATCGAATACAGCAACTCGCGAAGCGCGTCGGGCTTGATGTCTCTTATCAGCTTTCCGCTGTGCGCGAGCGATATGAATCCCGTTTCCTCGGAAACCACAAGCGAGACCGCGTCCGACACTTCGGACACGCCCAACGCCGCGCGATGCCTCGAACCGACCTCCTGAGGCAGTTGCGGATTCTCCGATAGCGGCAGAAAACACCCGGCGGCCATCACCCTGTTTCCCCGAACCAGCGCCGCCCCGTCGTGCAGAAACGTGTGCGGGAAAAATATCGTTTTCAGAAGTTCGGGCGACAGTTTTGCGTCAAGCTCAGTGCCGCTCCTCGTGTATTCATCCAGCGGCGTTTCCTGTTCGAGCACGATCAGAGCGCCCATCTTCACTATCGCCAAGTCCTCGGTTGTCACCACCAGCGAGTGTATCAGGCGGATGATGTCTTCTTTCTCCAGCCCGCCTAGCCTGCGCTGCCAGAACCCCCGCCTCCCCATGTGCTCGAGCGCCCGCCTCAGCTCCGGCTGGAACACTATCAGAATCGCGATCAGTATCACCGCGCTCAACCCTTGCAATATGAAGAATATGGTGTCCAGCTTAAGTATCGCCGCCAGCGCGGCGAACAGCAACAGCACGCCGAGTCCGCGAAGGATCGCCACCGCCCTCGTCCGTTGCAGGAACGATATGATGTAATACACGGCCACGCTGATGATGACTATTTCAAGCGCCGCCTTTGCCATCTCCAGCGGCGTCATCCCTGTCGGGAAGTTGAGAAGTTGCGTGAAGTCGCTCATTTTCCGCCGTTCTTGTTCCTATGAAATTTTTTCAACTGGCCTCTCACCGAAGCCGGAGACGCCGCTCCGGGAGCCTTCCGCCGCCCCATCGCCGCCCGCGCGTCCAGCGCCTTCCTAACATCGCTTCCGAACATCGGCGAGAACGCCGCAAACTCCTCGTCCGTCAAGTCCCCGAACTCCTTTCCCGCGTCGATGCAATGCCTCACCAGCCTGCCCACCACCGAGTGAGCCTCCCTGAACGGCATCCCGCGCAGCGCCAGATAGTCCGTCAGGTCCACCGCATTGAGAAAACCCGTCTGAGCGGCTTTCTCCATCGCCGCCGTGTTGAACTTGGCGCCGGAGATCAGCTTTGCGTACAGCCTCAGACACGCCGCAGTCGTCCGCGCCGCGTCGAACGCCGGCTCCTTGTCCTCCTGCATGTCCCTGTTATACGCAAGCGGCAGCCCCTTCATTGTCACCAGCAGAGACACCAGCGAGCCGACCACGCGCCCGCTCTTGCCGCGTATCAACTCCGCCACGTCCGGATTCTTCTTCTGCGGCATTATGCTGCTCCCGGTGCACAGCGCGTCCGGCAGATCCACAAACCCGAACTCGGATGTCATCCACAATATAAATTCTTCGCACGCGCGGCTCAGGTGTATCATGCACACCGCGCACGCGGATAGAAACTCGAGCAGAAAATCCCGATCGGACACCGCGTCCATGCTGTTGGGAGCCGTCGCCGAAAAGCCCAGCGCGGCCGCCGTCATCGCAGGGTTCACCGGCAACGCCGACCCCGCCAGCGCCCCCGCCCCCAGCGGCAGCGCGTCCATCCTCGCCGCGCAGTCCGCGAACCTGCCCGCGTCCCTCTCTAGCATGTGATAGTACGCCATCAAGTGATGCCCCAGCGGAACCGCCTGCGCCCTCTGCAAGTGCGTATATCCGGGCATCACGTCATCCGCGTGCTCCGCCGCCCGCGCTGCAAGCGCATCCTGCGCCCCGCGTATGGCGCGCGTTATCTCTCCGGTCGCCGCCCTTATATACAGTCTCATGTCCGTCGCCACTTGATCGTTCCGCGAGCGCGCCGTGTGCAGTTTCCCCGCCGCCGGCCCTATCAATTCCGCCAGCCGCGTCTCCACATTCATGTGCACATCCTCAAGTTCGCTTCTGAACTCGAACTTTCCGGACTTGATTTCCGAGCCAATCGCCTTCAGCCCGGACACGATTTCCTTCAGGTCTTTCTTCGATATCAGCCCGCAACTCTGCAACATTGCGGCATGCGCGCGCGATTGCTCAATGTCAAATTCCGCAAGCTCCCGGTCGAAATCAACCGACGCCGTGAACGCCTCCACTTCGGGGTCCGCCCCGCCTTTGAACCTGCCGCCCCACGGTTTTTCGTTGAGTTTCTTCTTCGCCATAATCAGATTATCTCCGGGCCGCGCCTCTTTCTTGTGCAATAACCAGAGCCGCCGCCCCGCGATTCGCGCTCGCTCGCGCCTCTTACAATCGCCGAAAAAAGCGATGTCTCTTTATAATATCAATACATCCATCAATTAATTTACGGAAAAATTTGAAAAAACAGATCCCTCCGATACATCCCCTCTCTAATCTCCCTGTTTTACAGGCTTAGCCCTGTATTCCGAAATAGCCTTTTGCAAAGCCTTTATTTCGCATGCCGCAACAGCTTGTTTTGCAATAACGAAACGCCCTAAAGGAGAAAATAGTTATAGGGACTTATGGGAAAACTTTTTAAAAGCTTCTATTTGGCTTTTCGCTTTTTTTCTATCTTTTCACGCGTTCTCTGTAGCGGCAAATTCATCGGGGCGGGATTGGGCATGGTTAAATTTATAGAGGAGGAAATCGGCGATGCGGCGGGAGGCAAGGCCGTCGCCGTAGGGATTGGAGCCGCGAGTCATTGAAGCATAGAAGACCTCGTCGTCCAAAAGTCGGGAGGCGAAGGAGAAAATCTTTTCGCGGTCAGGGCCGATGACGGCGGCGGCTCCGGCGGCGACGGCTTCCGGGCGTTCGGTGACTTTGCGGAGCACCAGCACGGGGGTTTTAAGAGAGGGGGCTTCCTCCTGAACGCCGCCGGAGTCGGTAAGAATGAGGCGGGCGCGTTTCATGAGGGAAACGAACGGGAGATAGTCCTGCGGGGGCAGGATATGGGCGCGCGGGAGTCCGCCGAGGATTTCGCGGGCGACATCCTGAACCGCCGGGTTGAGGTGGGCAGGGAAGACGATGTGGGCGTCCGAGCGTTTTTCGGCGATGTCTCGCAGGCCGAGGCAGATTTCTCGCATGGGCGCGCCGAGGTTTTCCCGCCTGTGCGCTTCGACAAGAATAATGCGGGCGTCTTCTGGAACTCCGTCCGGCAACGCGGACGGGGCCGGCATTTCGGCTGCTAGCAGAAGCGCGTCTATCACCGTGTTTCCGGTGACGAATATGTTTTCCGGCTGTTTATTTTCGGCGAGCAGTGTGTCGCGCGCGCCTGATGTGGGAGCAAGAAGGATATCGGCAAGCGAGTCGATCATGGCGCGGTTCATTTCTTCAGGGAACGGGTTGTAGCGGTCGCCCGTTCTGAGGCCGGCTTCGACATGGCCGACGGGGATGCGCGCGTAGTAAGAAGCGAGAGCGCCGACGAAGGATGTCGTGGTGTCTCCATGCACGAGAACAATGTCGGGAGATATGGTTTCGAGCGCGCGCTCCATGCC
>JAKQBV010000160.1 GCA_029573925.1 bacterium | reverse complement strand
GGCTTCAAAGCATGGGTGGCCCAAGTCCCTGCCGCGCGCGCGGCATACGGGTTCGTCACCAACTATATCGGATATATGTCTCCGACTTTTTTTGTGATTCGGGGCGACACGACTTCCGGGGTGCATGGCCCGGCGTCTGGAGGCCAGATGCTTGCGGTTTCATACGCCCTTTTTATCGCGGGGCTGGCGGCGATTATCCCGCGTCTGCGCCGGGATAAATCCGCGCGCCTGATTTTATGGTGGATCTTGATATTTCCTGTCGCCGCGAGCTTGACAGACTGGGGCCGCCAGCACGCCATCCGCTCCATCACAGCGCTGCCCGTCATCGAAATCGCAGCCGCAATCGGGCTTGTTTCTTTGGCAACGCTATTGTCAAAAAGAACAAGTTTTTCATTCGCGGCGGTTGCCGCCGCCGCTTTGATTGCAGTGTCCGCCGACGCCTCGTCTCATTTCCACTCTTATTTCACCGAATACCCCGCAGAATCCGCCGCTCCTTTTAATTACGGATTCAGGGAATGCTTCGAGTTAGCAAATGAACGCCGGAACGAATATAAATCCGTAATCGTCGCCGACTCGATTCCATATCTACATTCATACATATTCTTTTATAATCCTCCGGCGGCGAACCGGATTGCCAGAAACGCCGCAACCGGCGCGCTGGACATTCAGGCGACATACCGCAACATCGGATTCAACGTTTGCGACGTCAGATTCTGCATCGAAACCGCGCCCGCCCCGGCTTTGGTCATTGGCAGACCTCAACAGTTGCCGGACGGCATCTACAAAATGAGGAATTCGGAAGGCTGGTTCGCGCTCGAACAGGTTCGCATTATTAGTTATCCTGACGCGATAGCCACGTTGAAAATATCGGAAGTGTCTCATATAATGCCGGAAGATGTTTTAAGGGCAAGCGAAGAAAATAACTAGAACAAAGAAGAGGAATCGCCGCGATGTCCGACGAGAGAAAAAAGAAGGTTTTGCTGACAGGAGGCGCGGGAGGTCTTGGAGCGGTGTTCACGCCGAGGTTCGCCGCCGCCGGATTGAGCGTGAGGATGTTCGATCTGCCGACGCCAGTGAATGTCAAAACGTTCCGCTCGGTCCCGCCGGGTGTAGAGCTTTTCTGGGGCGACATTGCCGACGCGGCATCCGTTCGGGAGGCTGTCCGAGGGATGGACGAGGTTTTTCACCTCGCCGGCATCGTGCCGCCTCTGACGGAGATAAACCGCGACCTGTGCATGAAGGTTAACGTGGAAGGAACCCGCAATATTCTTGCAGCGGCGGAAGAGGAATCGCGCGAGACCGGACGCCCTCTGCCGGTAAGGTTTTCATCGTCGGCGACAGTGCATGGAATCACTTTGAACGAGCAGCCACCCGTCTCGGCGAACCATCCTCTTAGCGCGACGAGCAATTACACCGAATCAAAAATCTCGGCGGAAGAGCTTGTGAAAGGCTACGGCGGCCCGTGGACGATTTACCGCTTCACCGCCACGTTGTACCTAATCGTCAGGAAAGGCGATTTTTCGCGCATGAAGATGATCCCGGCGGACACGCGCGTCGAGGCTGCGCACCTGTACGATGTCTGCGACGCGTTAATTAACACAGTCGGCAATCCGGCGGCGGACAAAAAAACATTCATTCTCGGCGGCGGCGAATCCTGCCGCATGCTTTACCGAGACCAGATAAAAAAAATGTTCGACATGTTCGGATTTCCTGAGCCTGATTGGAAAAAGTTCTCGACTGAGCCGTTTGCGCTTGACTGGTATGACACAGCGGAGGCTCAGGCGGTCTTGAACTATCAGAGCCGTTCATTTGACGACTACGTGGAAGATTTCAGGCGCGCGCTCGACTGGAAATACTACGCCATCAGATATCTCGCCGCCCCTCCCATGCGCCTCCTCCGCATCCGCCTGTGACACATTCACGCGCCAATCACGCGAACGCCGCTCATTCCAACATTGAAGCCTGTGCCTGTAACTAAGCCACTATTGGTATTTCCTGTTTCACTCAATACTTCATAATTCAATCTTGATTCCGGCGCAAAAACCCCGTGATGTGCGGGGTTGATTTTCAGGCCGCAAGGGACGCCGAATGACGCAGCCGCGAATGGAACAGTCGAAAAACGGGCGCGAGGACGCAGCAGGGCGTGTTTTCCACCCCGAACAGGGC
>JAKQBV010000111.1 GCA_029573925.1 bacterium | reverse complement strand
AAAAAAAGGAGTGTTATTTTCTGAGGTGATTGAACTATACGACTATTCGAGCATTGTCTTACAGTCAACGAATCATAATAGATGACATAGGCCGATGAAAAAGATGGGTGCTTCTTCTACGTTTTAACATCAATGAAAAATCCATCCCAACTCCCACTTTCCATTAATAATGTTTATTTGCGGTATGGCGATAAGAATGTCGCGGCGGACGGTATTCGGGATATGTCGTTGAATTGTATAATGGGAGGAACGGCAAGGGTTGAAACGCGAGCGGGACGCGGCGGCGGTCACGCCTGCGGGCGGAACTTTTTTATGTGTTCTGAAGTTCAAAGCATGTGTTTGTTTGGTAGCGACAAGAGCAAAGTTGTTCCGGATTTTCATGGGGAACCCTTCACGTTGGTTGTATCTGAGTCGATAATGTTTTATGGCGAGGAATGATGAATAGACCCGCAGGCATATTCGGAACGCGGGCGGCGATGTGTCTGCTGACGGCTTTGGAATCGGAGAGGAACGGGGAGGCGCGGCGCGGCCTTGAGACTCTTGTGGAAAAGAACGCGATTCCGTGGGGGGAAATGCTGCCCGGCCCGGTTGCTCCGCTGATGTGGGACATAATAGACAGGGCCGGAATGTCGTCGATGTTGAAGGAAGAGTTGCGGGACGCGCTCGAGGCGAGGTTCATAGAGCAGACGGGGAAAAACATAACGATGCTGGAGGCGATGGGAAATGCGGCGGCGGCTCTGAACAGAGCCGGGATAATCCCCGCGCCGCTTAAAGGGGCCGCGCTGATAATATCGGGGGTTTACGCCCGACCGGGCCGAAGAGCGATGACGGACATCGACCTTCTGGTGTCGCCCGAAGAGTTTCCGGAGGCGGAGGAAGCGATGCGTGGAGCGGGTTTTCGGGAATCCGCCCCGAAGCGGGGTCACCATGCGACTTACGCCGCGCCGCCGCCATTCCCCGTGATAGTCGAGTTGCACCGCCATCTGTTCGATCGAGAAAATCCAGTGTACCGTTACGCTTATGGCATGGAAGGAGCGGAGGCGGCGGCGCGCGCCTCCCGCGCGGCGTTTGAAGGCTGCGACATCCTGTTGTTTTCTCCAGAGGACATGTTTCTTCATCTTGTGTGCCACGCCGTGAAAGAGAGGTTCGGCAGCCTGAAGTTCATTGCGGACGCGCGGTTGCTGAAGGCGGCATTCCCGATTGATGAGGGGAAGTTGGCCGCCGCCGCCGCGAAGGCCGGTTGCAACGGCAAATTAAGGAAGACAGTTAATTGTATTGACAAAGTTGAATTTATTCAGACTGATAATATAATAGAAAAGTGCTTTGGGCCGGATGACAATTATTACATAATTAATCGGCCCTCAGATGTTGCGCGTGAGCGTTCGGGCAAAGAACGAAACGCGTTCAAAACGGTTCGCTCTGCGGTTGAGGAGTTCATCTATCAGATGAGCCAAGCGGAGGGGGCTGCGCGCAAGGCGGCGGCGGTCGCCCTTATGCCCGGATATCTGCGCCGGAGATGGAAAAGAAGGCCTGATGTTTCGCAAGATGACAGCAATTAACATAGCCGCATTGATTGCGGCGGCGTTGTTTGCGTTTGCGGCGAGAGCGGGAGCGCAGACTTCCGTCGTAGTGACGCATGCCGGAGAGAATCCCGACACGGGGTCGATATCCGTCATGCTGGGAGCGGGGGATTCATCGGAGCTTGAGTCAGGCGAGACGCGAGAATACACGGCGCCGGGCGGCAAAGCCGGAAAGATAATAATAAAAGACGTGTTTGAAGGCGGAGCGGTGGCGATGGTGGCCGAGATGTCCGGTCCGGCTCCGATAGCCGGAGACACGCTGATGCTAGGCGCAAACACAGAGAGCGGAGCGGTCCCGGTCGCGGGCAGCGCAATAATCCAGACTGAAACGCTAAGGTCTTCGGCGCACAGAATAGGCCCCGAAGACGTATTGCAAATCAAATCGTTCCCGGTCGGGCAGTTGCCGGACATAGTCACGGTGCGTCCTGACGGAACGCTGTCCCTGCCCCATGTCGGCGTTTTCAAGGCGGCAGGGCTGACGGTATTTGAAGCGGGAGACGTCATTCAAGAGCGGATGAAAGAATACTTTAAGCGTCCGTGGGTGGAAGTGACGCTGGAGAAACAAAAGACGGAAAGAGTGAGGATATTCGGAGAGGTGACGGTCTCGCACTGGCGCGTGAGCGGGCCGGGAGAATACGAACTGCCGAAGCCGACGCGGCTGACGGATTTCATAGCGACGGTGGGCGGACTGACAGACCGCGCGGACAGAAAGAACATAAAAATCATGAGAGCTGACGGAACGGAAATAATGGCGGACGTCAATGCCGCCGCCGCGAACCTGCTCTCAGATGCCAACCCGGTTTTATACGGAGGCGAGCTTATTTACATCCCGGCAATCACGTCTAGGCAGACCCGCGCCACCGTGCTGGGGAGAGTGGGCCGGCAGGGCATCGTTCACCTTGATTTCGAAAACGCGTTTCTCACTGAAGCGATTTCATCTTCCGGAGGCCTCAGTCCGGACGCGGATGTGAACGGCATAATAGTGGTGAGAACCATCGACGGGCAAAGAGCTTCCCTGAAAGTTAATTTCAGGGACATATTGAGCGGAAAGACGGAGACGGACTTCGCGCTGGCCGCCGACGACGTGATCTTCATAGCGCCGGCGGCGGACAGGCAGCGGGCGGTGGACAAATTCAACAGCGTGATAAAGGATGTGCTTCCGACGATGAACCTGTTGTTGCTGCTGGACAGGCTGTCGGACTGACGAAAAGAATATGCATCAGGACCTGAGCATAAGCGAATACTGGCATGTGCTTCTGAAGCGCAAGTGGACCGTTATATTCACGACAGCGCTATTTTCGGTGTTTTCGGTGGCGTTCGCGCTCATGCAGCCGCCGGTGTACAAGACGGCGGCGCTGGTGAGAGTGGACCAGCAGAAGACCGTTATGAACATGCTGTCCGACCTGATGAGGTGGAGTCCCGGAGAGATAATGTCCACCGAAGTGGAGATGGCGCAGGGGCCGATAGTGCTTGGCAGAGTGGCCGAGGAACTGGGGATGCTCGAGAAGAACGCGCCGGAAGAGGTTTTCTTCCCGGTGGTGTCCGCGTTGCGGTCGCGGGTGATCGCGGAGAGGGTCGAGCGGACGAACATGATACGAATCACCGTCACGTCCTCGGACGCGACGGAGGCGGCGCGACTGGCCAATCTCATCGCTTCAACCTACAAAGACGTCAGCGCGGAAAACAAGTCCCAAGACGTAAGAGCATCAAGGGAATTCGTGGAAGGCCAGCTTGAACAGTCGAGGGCAAAACTCCGCGAAGCAGAAGAAGCGCTTAGAGAGTATAAAGAAATAAATGGATCGATGTCGGTGGACTCCGAGACGCAGATAACGCTTGAACGACTTAACACGTTCGAGGCCGACCTGCTGTCCGCCAGACGGGAAAAGGAAAAGCTGAAAGCGGATTTGGATTTGGTCGAACGAAGGCGCAGAGACATAAATATCGAGCGGGAGGTCGGGGAACTCGGCTCGCCGCCACTGCAAAGACTCTACGACACGTTGCTTGACACTCGCCGCTCGATAACCTCAAAACAAAGCACGCACACGGAAAAGAATCCGGAGATGATATCGCTGCGGACGGATGAGGCGAAGACGGCAGCGCAAGTGGTTAGCGAGGTGTCGAAACTTCTGGCAGTGCGGGCGTCCGAGCTGTCAAGACAGATCGAGACCGTGAGCCGGACGGAACAGGAGCTTGCCAGCCTCGTCGGACGAGAACTGGAGCGGATACCGGACAAGGATTTGGAGCTCAGCAGGCTGACGCGGGAAGTAAATGTGAACGAAGAGCTATACCTGATGCTGAGCAGAGAGCACAAAGAGGCGCAGATAAAAGAAATCGGATCGGCAAGCGAAGTGACGCTGGTCAGCCCGGCGCTGGCGCCGGCATCGCCGATCAAGCCGAACAAGCAGTTCACGATAGTCATAGGCTTGGCGTTGGGAATAATGCTCGGCTGCGTGGCGGCGGCGCTGGTGGAGAGCTTCGACACATCCATAGGCGCGGTTGAGGACATCGAGCGGCTGCTGGAAGCTCCAGTGCTGGCCGCCGTGCCGAGATTCTCGCACGCGCTGAAACAGCGCGACTTCAAGCTGCCGTTCATCGGCTCTCTGAAAAAACAGTCGGCCCCCGAAAAATTCGACCACAGCAAATCCCTGCCCACGATATTCAGCCCCGGCTCCGCCGAAGCGGAAGCATATAAACACCTCCGGACGAACCTCCAGTTCGACAGGCTCAAGGAAAACAAAAAAGTATATCTTTTCTCCAGTTCCGGGTCTCAGGAAGGAAAGTCGGTCACAATATCCAACCTAGCGGTGACGCTGGCGCAGAGCGGACAGAGAACATTGCTTCTGGGATGCAACATGCGACGCCCGACAGAGTACAAAATTTTCGGAATAAACAGAAAACCGGGTCTCTCGGACGTGCTGATCGGGGCGGCCCCGCTCAGAGAAGCCGTCCACACGTTTGCCGACATAGTGCTGGGAGAGATGAACTGGGAACCGGCGCTGAAGCTTCCCGGCATAGACAATCTGGACATCCTGCCTGCGGGCACGCTGCCTCCGAACCCGTCGGAGCTGATAGAATCGCAAAGGTTCGACGACCTGTTGAACAGCTTAAGGAAGGAATACGACATAATACTGATCGACGCGCCTCCCGCGCTGCCTGTTACGGACGCGCTGCTGCTCGGCCCGAAGGCGGACGGAGCGGTGCTGGTGTACAAGCTCGGACACCTTCCCCGTCGCGCGCTCATCCGCGCGAAAAAGCTTATGGACGGCATAGGCATCAACGTCGTCGGCATAGTGCTTAACGACGTCCGGCCCGAATTCCACGGCATAGCGCCGATCTACTACTCGAAGGAATACACGCGCGCCACTGAAAAGGCGTTCGACTCGGCCACCATGCCTCAGGAGCAGGTAATCGAAGTGAACGGAGAGTTAAAAGAAATCTGACATGTATCTGGATTATTGGAAACTGAAAATCAAGCCGTTTGAGAACCTGCCGGATCCGAGGTTCTTCTTCGCGTCCCCGCAGCACGACGAGGGGCTTATGCGGCTCGTGTACAGCATAGAAGAAAAGAAGGGAGCGTCCCTGCTCACCGGGGGTTTCGGATGCGGCAAAACGCTTCTCATCCATACCCTGATGAACAAGGTGCTGCAGGGCAGATACAAATTCGCCCTCGTATCCAATCCCCTCCTTTCGCCGAGGGAAATACTAGCGGAAATCCTCCGCAAACTAGGTTGCCACGCCCCCGGAACCCCGGACAAAGTGGAACTGCACATGAGGCTCGAAGAAGCCCTCCTCAACAATATGCGCAACGGCCAGAACACAGTCGTGATGATAGACGAGGCCCACGTCATAAACAACGAAGAGTCGTTTGAGGAGATAAGGATGCTCCTCAACTATCATAACGAAGGACAGTTCCTGCTGACTCTGCTGCTGGTCGGACAGCCGGAACTGGTGGAAAAGATAAAACGAAATCCCGCCCTATCCCAGCGTATAGCGGTCCGGTACGTGCTGGGGCCTCTGTCGAAACCCGAAGTCTTCGAGTACATAAAGCACCGCCTTGCGGTGTCCGGCTTCGACGGGGCGCTTTTCGCGCCCGAAGCGGTAAGTCTCATACATAAAGTCACCGGAGGCATACCGAGAAAAATAAACCACGCGTGCGACATGTCCCTTTTCGTGGGATACACGCGCGGAGCGAAATCAGTGACGGAGGACATCGCGGCGGAAGCATCCCGCGAGCTTTCGGACTGACCGGGACGTGCGATAATGGTCGAATTTAGGAAAATACTGCGCAAAGACATTCC
>JAKQBV010000088.1 GCA_029573925.1 bacterium | reverse complement strand
ACTCGCGGCTCAAGCCGGTGATTGATGCGGCGAGAACCCTGATGAACCATCTGGAAAACATCCTCACATATTTTGTCCATCATGTCACAAACGCCCTCGGCGAAAGCATCAACAGCAAGATAGAGAAAATCAAAAAAACCGCATGTGGATATCGAAACAGAGACCATTACAAAACTGCTATCTACTTCCACTGCGGCGGTCTCGACCTGTATCCGAAAATTAATCCGTGAAAGGAATCTTCATGCGCTACCGGCCTGAACACTATATGTGGTACCTACCCACTCAAATCCCGGAAGCGCGACTTTTTCAAAAGTCTCTCTTTGGGTTTTAGTGTTTGGTCTTAATAAACGTTTGCGCAGGGAGGGGTGAAATTGCTATTGGAAATTTCGGGTTCGTGATAGAATTCTGACGGCGGCGCGGAAGGGGATGAGAGCGCCGGGCGGGAAAGGTTGGATTTTGAACATTTTTATTATTGGATATTTCGGCAGCGGGAATGTGGGGGACGAAGCGATACTGGAGTCGTTTCTGAGTTGGAGCCGGAGGCGGTTGCCGGGGGCGGGGCACACGGCGTTGACGTCTAGGCCGGAGGAGACGTCTGCGCGGCATGATGTGGGGACGGTGACGAAGGGAGATTTTGCGGGTTTGGCGCGGGCGTTGAGGAGGGCGGACGCGGTGGTTCTTCCGGGGGGCGGGTTGCTGCAGGATGCGACGAGCGCGCGGAGCGCGGTTTACTACTGTCTGCTGATAATCGCGGCTGGGGCGATGGGCAAGCCGGTCTATATGATGTCGCAGGGGATGGGGCCGTTCAGGAGGAAGTGGACGAAGGCGTTGGCGGGGTGGGCGATGCGCAGGTTTGCGAGGCGGGTGTGGGCTAGGGACGAGAGGGCGCTGGGCCTGATGCGGGAGATGGGGCTGGGCGCGGATGTGGCGGAGCTTGGGGCGGACATGACGTTCGCGGCGGGAGCGGGGTCGCAGGAGGCGGCGGCAAGCGCGGCGGGGGGCGCGCCGATGAGGCTGGCGGTGTCGTTGAGGTCGGGCGAGGGTGTGGACGTTCTGACGGGGGCGCTGGTGGGGTGTCTGATGAGGTTGAAGGAGACGGCGGCGGTGGCGGTGGACGTGATGGCGTTCGAGGCAGAGGCGGACGCGCCGGTGGTTGATAGGTTCGTGTCGGAGATGCGCCGGTTGTGTCCGGGTATAGAGATAAGGGCGCACGGCGTGGACGGGAGGATGAGCGCGGAGCGGGCCGCTGAGGTGGTGGGAGGAGCGCGGGCGATGATAGGGATGCGGCTGCACTCGCTGGCGTTCGCGGCGGCGCGCGGGGTTCCGTTCGTGGCGTTGAGCTATGACCCCAAAGTGAAGGCGTTTGCGGACGCGTGCGGGCAGCCTGTGTTCGAGAAACTGGAGGAGGTGTCCGCGTTCGAGTTGAGCCGGGCTGTGGAGTTTGTGGCGGGCGGCGGAGCGGTTGAGGCGCGAGAAAAGCTGGCGGGAGCGGCGGCTTCGTTTTCTGCGCTCGCGGAGAGGTCTCTGAGCATCCTAGAACGCGACATGCTTGAAGCAGAGGGCAGGCCGCTTGATGTGCTCGGCATTCCTGTCTCGGCGATGACTCTGAACAGAACATTGGAAAAAATCAAGCAGACGGCGCTTAGCCGGGAACGACTGCATATCATAACGTTCAATCCTGAGATGGCGATGCTGGCGAGGCGGGACGCGGAGTTCGCGGCGCTGGCGCGGTCGGGGACGCTGAACACGGCGGACGGGGTGGGAATACGGATAGCGCTGAGGATGAAACACGGGGCGCGCGCGGAGGCCGTGACGGGGATAGATATTGCTGAAAAGATATTTGAGATGTCCGCCGAGGAGAAGTTGCGCGTGTATCTGCTGGGGGCAAGCCGGAAACGATAGAGAAATGCGCGGCGGAGTTGTCCGCGCGGAAGCGGGCGCCGCTGCTGGCGGGGTATCATCACGGGTATATCAGGGACGCCGATCCGGGGGCTTTGGCGGCGGAGATCGAGGCGGCGAGGCCGGACATCGTGCTGGCGGGCATGGGGGCGCCGATGCAGGAGTTCTGGATAAGGGACAACGCGCCTAAACTGTCGGCGTCTGTCTTCATCGGGGTGGGGGGCTCGTTCGATGTGTTCGCCGGAGAGACGAAGCGGGCGCCTGAGTTCTTCCGCAAGACGGGGCTGGAATGGGCGCACAGGCTGGCGACTGCTCCGTCTCGCGCTAAACGCATGACGGCGCTGCCGGCGTTCCTCGCCGCCGCCGCATGGGACGCCTTAAAACACCGGCTAAAATAAGAGGAAATGCGGCATGCGCTTCTATAATTTGGTCGTCGATCCCCGCTCAACTATTCCCGCAGAACAGGCTGTTGAAAAAGAAGAAAGAATTTATGGATGGTATGCATAAACTTATAAACTTGTTCCTGCAAGTCGAATACAGCGCTTTTCAGTGATTACAACACGCACAAACGAAGTTTGTGCGTGCCCCCCGGCATAAACGCTATCGTCAACAGGCTGTTGAAAAACCATAGAAAACGGACTTGTCCGCGAGAGCCTGTATGAAAATAAACTTTTTAGCATGTTTACTGCGTTTTCTACCCCCCCACAAAGCAAGTTTGTGACTTTTTCAACAGCTTATTAAAGATTTAACCCGAATCCGTCGTTAAGATTCGGGAGCGATTGTTCAGAGTGGATGAAATGCGTAACGCAAGGCGATTTTTTGTTGTAGGGGTGGGTTTGCCCCGTCCGAAATACTAAACAATATTGATGGGTGGGCACGCACAAATTTATTCCTGATTACCACTAAAGCTCAGATAGTGAAATTGCGTAAATTTGGACTGCGGCGATTAATGTATAGACCGGGGACATGGGTAACACAATGTTCGGGGACATAGGTAACAGGTTAGAATCCCCTCGAATAGAGCAGGTGAGGAGGGGAAGAATATGTCTTGGAACGAGGTGCCGGTAATGTC
>JAKQBV010000069.1 GCA_029573925.1 bacterium | reverse complement strand
TGAATTATTCCTTGAAACTAGCTTCCCTCTTCGATCCAAAAGGCAATCTAAAAGTATTTCGCTATCGAAATTTCTTAGTGCCAACGCCCAGATCGGCAACGTTGGGGATGTATAATGAAATTCTTGAAGTAATTATCAACTTTCAACATGCGATTAGAAGCATTATCCATCTTCCCGGACTTCGAGGTAATCCGCAGCGCAACTATATGATGTCTGCGTCCGGACCTAATTTCCCCGGTGATTTTACAAATTATGTGGCGAGCGTATTGTATGATTGGAACAAAAATGAGGCTAAAGAGAAGTCTAAACTAGAAAAGATGCTTAATGATCTAGGACTGACAAACCGGGTCTCTGTTAATCAGATCGATGATTCAAAGCTGGAGATTAAGGTCGGGAGAATGCCTGTAGAATCAAAATCAAAAACAAAAACAAAAGACATGGTAAGCATAGCGGATGTCGGATTCGGTGTTTCTCAAACACTACCTGTGCTCGTGGCGCTTCTTGCTGCTCAAAAGGGACGCACTGTATATATCGAACAACCTGAGATACATTTGCATCCTCGCGCACAACTCGCTATGGCTGACATGCTTATCGATGCGGCAAAGAGAGGCGTGAATGTTATCGCTGAAACTCATAGCGCGATGATTCTTTTAGGCATAAAAAAAAGAATTGCCCAAGGCGGCATTGATCCGAAATTGGTAAAAATGCATTGGTTTGAGAGGAGTCAGGGGACTGGGTTCACAAATATAACTAGCGTGGGCTTCGACAAAAAAGGCTCTTATGACGCAGATACGCCGGAGGATTTCGGCAGAGTCACCATGCAGGCTCAGAGAGAGTATCTGGATGCCGCAGACGGGTTTTAAATCGGGGAATGTCTCAAAAAGAATCGAAAACATTGATTATAGATGCTTCTGTGGCTCGCGCGGCAGGAACTTTGCCTATAGGGCCAGATACTCCTGAAACAAAGAAAAGATGTCGAGATTTTCTAAAAAACGTTTATGAGATTTGTCACAAAATAGGCTGGACGGAAGCAATTAAAAACGAATGGAAGAAGCATGAGACTGAAAGCTCTCTATTGTGGTTGACGAATATGCAAGACAGAGGAAAATTAAAAGTAATAACATCTAGAAAGAATAAGGCGTTTCGAAAAAAAGTTGCGATGGCAAATTTGGGTAAACAGGTTCAAGTAGCTGTTGAGAAAGATATCATTCTCATTGAAGCTGCATGGAGTTCTGATAAAACAATTGTTTCTTTGGACGATAAGGCAAAAAACAATTTCGCTTCATTTTGTGCTCAGGAAAAAGAACTTTTAGATATCTGTTGGGTTAATCCTTCGGATGAAACCGAGAAACCTATTGAATGGCTTGAAAACGGAGCTTTAAAAGAAAAGGAAAGGTTGTTGGGGTATAGCAAGCATAGTCAAAGACAGATAAGAAAACGCAAGTGACGCATGACAAGCTTGCCATAATTGCTCCGTTTTCAAAAATACGGCTTTTTAACATGACAAAGGCTGCTATTCAAAGACATAATGGGATTTCAATTTACCGATTATGAAGGCTATAATCATGCATATAGCGCTAAAAAAGCAAAATAATGGCTTAACAAAAAGTATAATTGCTGAAAGAGCGATTTTGGCGAGGTCGTTTTGGAAAAGATTTTCGGGACTGATGCTGAAAAGGAGTTTTTATGGGTTTGACGGTATGATTTTTCCGAGATGCAATTCGATTCATACGTTTTTCATGATGTTTTATATCGATGTGGTGTGTTTAAATGCGTCTGGGGCGATTTGCAATTTGAAGGAAAACATGGCTCCGGGAAGGATTTTCATAGCTGGATCAGAGACAAAGACATTAATAGAACTGCCGAAAGGAACAATCGAAAAATTCAAAATCAGCGTCGGAGATCGATTGGAATTTATCGAAATGACATGAACAATATATTATAATCCTAACGATGTACAGAGTAATGCGTCAGAAAAACACAATTTACGCAAATAGTGAAGAAAAAAAGCTTGTTTCAAACTTGCACAAGCAAATAACGTCGTCAACAAAGGCATATATGGCGATTTTGCCACAATGCGCAAATGCAACATAATATATATTATGCGACGTTGTACAATATTCTTGTACTGCTTCTATTTGGCTTGCATCTGCAACGACGCTGTCTTTCCCCTGCCTGACGGCTAGAAAAATTACTTTCACGGCTATCAATAAACCGTGATTTTGTAAATAAATCGTCTGTTGTGTTAACTGATTCCGACTAATTATAATGGAGTCATACTGATTTGCACTGAAGAAGCTATATTAGGATGAACATGAAGACCGCAATAAAAAAGCATCGCACGGCAATCATTGTTTTTTCATTTTCGCTCGCCGTTATTTTCGTGGTAGCCACAATTTTGGCTCAATCGCCTGCTGAGAAGCTAAAAAACCACATGCTCAAGGCCGCCTCTGAGAGGATTGGCCGGAATGTCTCCGCCGGAACTCTCGGCGGCAACCCGTTCACCGGGTTCTCAGTCAGGCATATTACTGTGGCTTCGGCTGATCCGGGCAAGCCGGACACTGTGAAGATTGACGCGATGAGATTCAGGATAAGTTTCAGAGATTTGCTTAGAGGCAGAATTACCGTGTCGAGGGTCAATTTGGTCCGTCCGAGCGTGTCAATAAATATCGACGAGTCAGGACATAGCGACATTGACGATATCGTTGAATCATTTTCTGAATCCGCCCCGAAGCCTAAAGCTTCTTCGGTTTTAATAAACAAGATTACGATCAAAGACGGCGATGTCGTGGCGACAATAAAACGAGATTCCGCCGAGGCGGTCGGCATAAGCGCGACGAAAATTAATGCGTCATTAATTTCGAAAGGCAAGGATTCGACTCTTGCGGAAACCTCCGTCAGGATGAACGCCGACATCGAAGGCGTTCAAACAAACGCGAAAGGGAAAGTAAAACAGAGCGCCGGCGGCGTTGCTGTGCGTTTCAACATCGAGACCGACACAATCGAACTGTCTAAACCTCCGGCGGCTTTAGCGGCCTTTATAGACGCAGAGATAATTAAAAAACTCAAAATCAGCGGGGACGCAAAACTGTCTGCCGCCATTGATGGAGATTTAGCGTCTCCTGATCTTGAACTCAGAGCCGATATGAAGAAGATTCGCGCGTTGGATCACGATTTAGGCGCGGGCGTCGCGGCGATAAAAATGAATAGAGGCGGCGCGTCGTTCAATGCGAGTGTGGAATCATCAGAAGCGTCTTTAGACGCTATAGGCACAGTCGGCTCTGACGAATCCCGCTCCTTCATATCCGAGATTTCATTTGCCGGAATATATCCGGACGCGCTTGCGGCGGCGCTTGCGCCTAACGCTCCGAAGGTTCTTCTCGGAGTGGCGGACGGAAAAATCTCGCTCGAAGGCTCAGCAAACGAATGGAGCGCGTTATCCGCCCGCGCATTCGCGACAGTTAAAGAAGGCTCAATCCGATACCCCTCCCCCGCCCTGCGCGGCGGACAAGGGACATGGGCGGATATCCCTTTTAAGACATTGGCTGTTTCCGCAAGGCACAAACAGCCTGACATTATCATTGATTCCGTCAAACTGGACGGAGCGGCGCTAAACGCTTCGGCGTCAGGCTGGATAAAGTACACGATTGACGCGCTCACAAACGTGCCCGCTTCTCCCGCGCGCTATGATTTCTCAATCGTTGCCAATTCGAAAAACATCGGAGAGGTTCTCAAACACAACCCAAGTTTTGCTGGGACATTGACCGGCGAGTTCGCGGCGTCGGCCCGCGTAAATGGTCGCTCCGACTCTCTCCGCAAATTGAACGCGGACGCCGCTATTTCCATTTTTGCAGGCATCGTTGCTAATCCATACGACGTCGATTCCATCTCGATGCCGGCTGACCTTAATCTTTCCAAATTTAGTTTTCATTCTTTCGACGGACAGTTTCATGTCGGCAACGAAACCGTCGGCATCAATCGCGCCGCTTTGAGGTCGCCGATGATAAACGCTGATGTCGCCGGGGCGATAGGTTTCAACGGCGATCTCAATCTC
>JAKQBV010000065.1 GCA_029573925.1 bacterium | reverse complement strand
CTGCCGGTCTGCGGGTTCGCTCCGAAAAGCCCGCCGCCGCGCTTCATCAGTTCCCTCTTGTCCAGTTTCAGGCGGCAACACATGCTCCGGACGTCGTCAGGACTCATATCGCTGTTGATAAAGTTTGCGAAGTAGGGTATTCCGAACTTCGCCGTCATCCGCCACAGCGGGAGCAGCTTCGGGTTGTCCCAGTCGAAATCCCTCGTCAGGTTGTACGTCGGGATGGGGAAGGTGAAAATGCGGCCTGAAGCGTCGCCCTGCATCATTATCTCGGCGAACGCGCGGTTTATCATGTTCATCTCATGCTGGAATTCGCCGTATGTTTCTTTCAGTCGCTTGCCGCCCACTATCACCGGCTCGTTGGCGTACACCGAAGAGGGTTGCAAGTCCATCGTCAGGTTTGTGAAAGGAGTCTGAAAGCCCACTCTAGTCGGGATGTTCAGATTGAACACGAACCCCTGCATCGCCTGTTTGACATCCTCGTAGGAAAGGCCGTCATAGCGGATGAAAGGAGCCAGAAGAGTGTCAAAACTGGAGAAAGCCTGCGCTCCGGCGGACTCGCCCTGCATGGTGTAGAAAAAGTTCACAATCTGTCCGAGCGCGCTCCGAAAATGCTTCGGCGGAGAGCTAGCGATTTTGCCGAAAGCGCCCTGAAACCCCTTCTCCAAGAGTTGTTGCAAGTCCCACCCGCAACAGTAAACGCTCAGCAGACCGAGGTCGTGAAGATGAAGACGCCCCGTGTTGTGCGCTTCGCCTATCGCAGGGCTGTAAATCTTTGTCAACCAGTATCTCGATATGACAGAGGATGAAATGTAGTTGTTCAGCCCCTGAAGGGAATAATCCATGTTGGAATTTTCATTGATGCGCCAGTCTTCGCGGTCGACGTACGAGTCGACCAGCCGGACGGCGTCCTCAAGCAAAGAGCGCGCCTGACGTATCTGGGCGCGTTGCTCGCGGTAGAGGATGAACGCTTTGGCCGCCGCAGGCTTGTGCGCGTCCATCAGCGCGTTTTCTACCAAGTCCTGCACTTCCTCGACGGACGGAACCCTGTCCCGCTTGTAATAAACCAGCTCGATCAGGGACATCACTTTCTGCCCGATCTCATCCGCCGTATCGCGATCTTGTTTCTCTCCGGACGCGTGCAGAGCTTTCCTCGCCGCCTCCACTATTCGCGCTACGTTGAATTCCTGCAGCCTTCCGTCTCTCTTCCGTATCAGCTTTATTACTTTTGGACTGTTCATATCATTTCTCCGGCCTGAATATGGCGACCGATTCAAACGCCGAATCCCGCGCAATACGCACAGGGCCGTCGCTCGTCCGGCAGCGTTGTCATTTATGGTTCCGGGCTTTTATTCCCGGCTGGCATTAAGGGGCCGGCTGAACTTCCGCCGGGATATTATTCTAGTTTGACCTTCTCATGTGTCCCCTTGACGCACAGGACGCATTTCAGAACAACTCAAGCATTCCCTTTTACCGGACTAAAAATCCGGCCTGCTATTATTAATGGTTTTAACTATATTTACCTCTGTTTGAACTATGAGTTCCGATTCTAATTTATCTTTTAATCCCTGTCAACCTTAATTTCCACATTTAGTTCATTTTTTTTCTAATTATTTTTATCCATACAATATATTGAGTCTTCTTGATGCTTTGATGTTCAAAAGCTTATGGTTTTGTCGGTTATAGGTTAAGTTTTGGTGGACAAGCAAATAAAAAATGTATTTAAAACTGGCAACTATAGGCAAGTATGGGCGCGCGCCGATTCTTGTTGCTGAAAGATCAGCAGCAGAAACATTATCCCAAGTTAGAAAGAGTGAAGAATGAGCAATAAATGGAGAATATGCCGGTCGTAAGATTGAACTAGTTTCCAAAAATGAAATTGTAAAAGGACCAAGAATAAATTTGCCGTCCTAGAATCTCGCATTTTGGCATATACTGATTCAGCATGTAATTTCTGAGCCGTGATTTCGTGCCAATGGGGTTTATGATATGCTTTGATTTGAAAAAGGGGTAGAGCGGCTGTGTTACGGAACTCAAAAAAAAACCAATCTTTTTAAAGGTTGTAAGCCGACCTTCCCTGACTGTCTCTCGCCACAATGGAATAGAAAGGTGGCCGCATGAAAAAGAAATCACACAATGCCCCCGGAAATGGATCTGAAATCATTCTTTATCAAACGGAAGATGGGAAAAGCCGTCTCGAAGTTCATCTCGTGGATGATACTGTCTGGCTGTCCCTGACCCAGATGGCGGAGCTTTTTCAACGGGATAAGTCGGTTATATCAAAGCATATAAGGAATGTTTTCGAAGAGGGAGAATTGTCCCCCGATTCAGTTGTTGCAAATTTTGCAACAACTGCCGCCGATGGGAAGACTTATCAGGTGGATTACTACAATCTTGACGTTATCATCTCGGTTGGATACCGAGTGAAATCTCACAGGGGCGCCCAATTCCGCATATGGGCGACCGAGCGGCTTCGGGAGTACATCGTCAAAGGATTCACGATGGACGATGAGCGACTGAAACTGGCAGGTGGTGGCAACTATTTTGATGAACTGCTCGCTCGAATCAGGGACATCCGATCATCGGAAAAAGTTTTCTGGCGCAAGGTGCTCGATATTTACGCCACCAGCATCGACTACGACCCAGTTACCGATTTCAGCCACGAATTTTTCGCCGTTGTACAGAATAAAATGCATTGGGCGGCTCATGGACACACGGCGGCGGAAATCGTGGAATCCCGCGCGGACGCGACAAAACCACACATGGGGCTCACATCGTGGACCGGAGACCGGCCCACTCGCACAGACATCGAAATCGCGAAAAACTATCTCGACAGCGAAGAGTTGGACGCTCTAAATAGGATCGTTGCCATGTATCTTGATTTCGCTGAGTTTCAGGCTCTGAATAAAAAGACCATGTATATGCGCGACTGGATTTCAAAACTGGATGATTTCCTGCGACTCAGCGAACGCGACATTCTCACCCACGCCGGAAAAATGAGCCACGAAAAATCCATGGAAAAAGCCCGGACCGAATATGAAAAATATCATAGTATTCAGATCAATGCCCAATCACCGGTGGAAAAGCATTTCCAGGAAGCGCTAAAGGAAACCAGACAACTGGAGGCCCGAAAAGGCAAAAAGAAGTATAAGGCAAAGGGCGACGATTGACATCTGTGATTTGCGGCGCTGGATAATTAACCTATGCGAACAGGAACACTAAAAGTTCCATTTAAAGAAACTCGTGGAATCCCGACAGCTGAACCAACTGGGATCTCATCGCGCGCGTTTTTTAACTTTTCTTGTCATTATATTCACAGCCGATTGTATAATATCGCAAATCAACTTTTGGAGGCGCGCATGATTCATCTAAAAAAGATTACTATGACAGTATTCATATCAGCGACCGCGATAGTTTTTGCGTTGCTTGTATTCGCGCCCGGCGTGGCTCTTTCTCAGGCTTTCGAGAAAACCACCGTTATGGTTCCTATGCCGGACGGCGTCAATCTCGCCACAGACCTTTACATCCCGAAATCGGACAAGAAAGTCCCGGTCGTTCTCGTCAGAACCACATACAACAAGGACACGATGAACGTCATCCAGCCTTTTATGGCCGGGAAAGGGGTTGCGCTTGCGGTTCAGGACACGAGAGGCCGCTACGCTTCCGAGGGCGTTTCATCGGTTTTTATCGACGATTCGCTGGACGGATACGAGACGGTTGAGTGGCTGGCGAAACAGCCGTGGTGCAACGGTAGGGTGGGAACTGCTGGAATCTCCGCTCTCGGCATAACGCAGTACGTCATGCACAAAAAACCGTCTCCCCATCTTGTCTGCCAGCATGTGATGGCGGCCCCGGAAAGCCTGTACGACACGATAGTGTATCAGGGGGGAGCGGTGCGCCGCGCGCTTTTCTACGGATGGATACTCGGACAGAAATATCCCATGCAGATGATGAACCTCATTCTATCTCAGGTGGATTACAACCCGGTGTGGGAGATGATGGACATCACGCCGAACTTCGAGGAAATCAACATCCCGATAATGCACATGTCAGGATGGTACGATCTGTACACGCGAGGAAATCTGAACGCGTTCAAGGCGATAAACGAGAGAGGCGGGCCGAATGCGAGAGGGAAACAGCGGCTGGTTGTCGGGCCGTGGACGCATGAAGGTTTTCTGGCTCTCGCGGGCGTCGCTCAAGGCGACCTCACATATCCCGGCAACTCGCGTTACGATCTCGGAAAGATAATAGAATGGTTTCAGGAGTGCCTGCAGGGCAGGGACAAAGGTTATATGAGCGGGCCTGCGGTGCGGTATTACGTGATGGGCGACCCCGAAACGCCGGGCGCGCCGGGCAACGAGTGGCGCTCTGCCGACGCATGGCCGATCCCAGCCGAAAACACAGTTTACTATATGTCCGCCGACGGCTCTCTCGCCACCTCAAAACCGGCAGGCGAGGGCGCGCTCGCCTTCAAGGACGACCCTTGGAACCCTGTCCCGACGCTTGGCAGCAGAGCGCACGGCCTTCAGCGCCATCCCGTCGATCTCCGCCCTATCGAACAGCGGGACGATGTTCTTGTTTTCACCACTCCACCTCTCGAACAGCCTCTCGAAGTGACCGGCCCGATAACAGCGAAGATTTTCTTCACCACGGACGTTCCGGACACCGACATAGTGGTCCGTTTGTCGGATGTTTACCCCGACGGGCGTTCGATGCTCGTCACCGACGGGATAGCCCGCGCTCAGAAAAGAGAAGGAACCCGCTCTAGGAAACTCCTGACTCCCGGCGAGAGCTATGAGATGGACATTGAGGTCTGGCCGACCAGCCTGATTTTTAACGCCGGACACAGTTTGCGCGTGGTCATTTCCGGAACGAACTTTCCGAGGTTCGACGTCAACAGCCACAACGGTCGCTATCACAACGTCAAACCCGGAAAGTTTGAAAAAGCGCTGGAGACCGGGCTGGAGGAATTCGTCTACACGCCCGACCCGGCGGACGACGCGGTTGTCGCCAACACAACGATTCACATGAGCGCGGGCAAAGCCTCGTATATCGCGCTGCCGATTGTCAAATAGTCCCGCGCTCGTTTTCCGAGCCGCCTTCGCGCGGTCTTGCGCGCGCGACATGACTATCCACCTTCGCGCACTTCCTTAACTTGTGATATAGTCTATGCGAGACATAGGATTCGTTTATCGCGCGCAAAGCGCTTGGAGACACCCATGATTGTGGACGCGAGAGGAAAGAGTTGTCCGATGCCTGTGGTTATGGCGAAGAAGGCTGTCGAAACCGCAGGCGGGCAGGAAGTGGTCGTGCTTGTGGACGAAAGGAGCGCGGCGGATAATGTTTCCCGTTTCGCTTTGAGCGCCGGAATGAGCGCGGAGATATCCCGATCCGAAGGCTATTTTGAAGTCAGGCTGTCGGGCGCGGCGAAGTCCGGCCTTCCGTCTGCTGAAACATTTTGCGAAGTCGGCGCGGAGTCGAGCGGCGCGATGCGCAAGGGCAGGGCGCTCCTTGTCACATCGGACAGAATAGGCGTTGACGAGGAACTCGGCGGCGTTCTGATGCGAGCCATGCTGAACGCGCTTGCGGAAAATGATATCCTTCCCGAAAAAATAATTCTGATGAACGCGGCGGTCAAGATGACTGTGGCCGGAGAGGAAGCCGCAGACGCTCTCAAGACCCTTGAGGACAGAGGCGTTGAAGTCATGGCTTGCGGAACCTGCCTGAAATACTACGGGCTGATGGAATCCGAAAGGAGCGGGCGAGTGTCCAACGCCTATGAAATACTGAACACCCTGCTCGAAAGCAACGTTTCCCCGTTGATTTAGGGTTGATATCTGATTCAGTCCTGAAGTTCTTCAGCTTCGCGGCGGTTCTGGCGCTTCCTGTCGGATTTAGAGGTTAGGATTTTCCTGATCCTGATGTTGCTGGGTGTGATCTCGGCGTACTCGTCATCCTGAATATACTCGATGGCCGCTTCGAGAGTCATCTGAACGGGCGGCGTGAGCTTGATAGCGTCGTCGGCGCCGGACGCGCGCATGTTTGTGAGTTGTTTGCCTTTGATTGGGGTCACGGTGAGGTCGGCGCCTTTGTTGTGTTCGCCGACTATCATGCCTTCGTACACTTCTGTTCCGGGGCCGATAAACAGAGGGCCGCGCTCCTGAAGATTGTTAAGCGAAAACGCGGTTGCGACTCCCGTGAAACCGCTTATCATGGAGCCGACCTGACGTTTTTTGATGGCTCCGCGTTTGGGGCCGTAGTGGTCGAAGGAATGATACAGGACTCCTTCGCCGCGGGTCATTGTCATGATGGCGGCCCTGAATCCGAGGAGGCCGCGCGTGGGTATCTCGAACTCCAGAACCGCGCGGTCGCCCGCTTTTTTCATGTCCTCGATTCTTCCCTGCCTTATGTTTATGGCTTCTATCACTCTGCCGGACAACTCGTCTGGAACGGTTATCGCGCCCCGTTCGATAGGCTCGTACATTTTTCCGTTTATCTCGCGCATGATGACTTCGGGGCGGGACACCTGAAGCTCGTAGCCTTCGCGGCGCATCTGTTCGATCAGCACTGCCAGACACATCTCTCCCCGCCCCATCACTCTGAAGGAATCCATTTTTTCATCCGACTCGATTTTCAGTCCGACGTTGGATTCGGTTTCTTTGATGAGGCGGGCAAGAATGTGGCGGCTGGTTACAAATTTCCCTTCGCGGCCCGCGAAAGGCGAGTTGTTGACAAGAAACGACATGGCGACCGTCGGAGGATCGACCCTGATGGCGGGCAGCGGTTCGGCGTCCTCGCTATTGGTTATCGTTTCTCCGACGTAGATGTCGGGAATGCCCGCGATGGCGACGATGTCTCCGGCGACGGCTTCTTTGGCTTCGACTCTGTCGAGACCTTCGAATGAATAGATTCTGGTGATTTTGCCGACCCTGCGAGCGCCATCCGTTCCTATTACGTAAACGGGAGTGTTGCCTCTGGCGCGGCCTTCGTACACCCTGCCGACCGCGATCCTGCCCACATAGTTGTCGTATGCGAGAGTGGCCGGCTGCATCCTGAAAATGCCGCCCGCGTCCGCGGCAGCCGGCTTGACGTGTTCCATGATGAAATCAAGCAGAGGGGTTATGTCCTCATGGGGATCGTCCAAGCTGCGGACCGCCACGCCGTCGCGCGCGATGGTGAATATGTAGGGAAAATCCAGTTGTTCCTCTGAAGCGCCGAGGTTGTCAAAAAGGTCCAGCGTCATGTCCAACACAGCGTCCGGGCGAGCCATCGGTCTGTCGATTTTATTGATGACCACGAGAATTTTCAGGCCGATTTCAAGCGCTTTGCCGAGAACGAACCGGGTCTGCGGCATCGGCCCCTCGAACGCGTCCACTAGCAACAACGCGGCGTCCACCGAGCGCAGAACGCGTTCCACTTCCGACCCGAAATCCGCGTGGCCGGGCGTGTCCACTATGTTTATTTTTGTTCCTTTATAATTGACCGATGCGTTCTTGGAAAATATGGTTATGCCGCGCTCGCGCTCCTGATCGTTGCTGTCCATGATGCGCTCGGCGGTCTCCACCCTCGTGGGGATTGCCCCGGTGGCTTTGAGAATCGCGTCTATCAGAGTTGTTTTTCCGTGATCGACGTGCGCGATGTTTGCTATGTTTCTAATTTCCATAACTATTCAAACCGGCTTTCGATTCCGCGCGACTACATGAGGCGCAGCGCATCATTATAAGTATTTATTCGGAAAAACCAATAGAAGATGGAATTTGCCATCATCGAGGCTTGCCGATGCGCTTATCCGTTAAATACTGTTTCATGTCCGAGCCAGAAGTCAGGGGCTTCCGGATGGTCAGGTTTAAACCAAGAGCCGTTTTTGCCGACGATGCGCACTTTGCGAAGGGCGTTTAAATCTTCAAGCGGGTTTCCGTCGACTATGATAATGTCAGAGTTTCTGCCCGGCTCGACGGAGCCGAGCCGGTCTTCGACGCGGAGCATGCGGGCGGCGTTGATGGTGGCGGCGCGAATCGCGTCCAATTTTGACATTCCGGCGTTGTGGAGCCGTTTGATTTCGTCGGCAAGCTCTCCGGGGAACGCGCAGACGGCTCCGAGGTCGGTTCCGGCGCAGATTGGAACTCCCGCCGCGACCAGCTTGCGGGCCGTCTCCTGAACACCGGCGAAGTTCTTTCTGTTCGCTCGCCAGAAACCGAATGCCTTGTCGTAACTCTCCCCTTTGAAGTTCAGCCAAGTTTCCGCGATCCAAGTCAGGTGTTTGAGAGGTTTCTCCTCGAACATCTCCGCGGCGCGCTCGCTCTTGAGGAAGTCCAGTTTCTCCTCGAAACGCGCCATGCCTTCGGAAATTGTCAGAGTCGGAACGACTATGATGCCTTTTTTGAGGATTAACTCAATCTCGGCGTCTTTGATAACGCGGTCATAGACGAGGTGTTCGAGGGTGTCGATGTCGTGTCTGAGAATGCGGACGAGGTCTTCCGACCAGTTGTGATGAACGGCGACCTTGAGGAAATGCTCGTGGGCGGTTTTGCAGATGGAGTCGAACACGAAATCGGTGATAGTTGGCATGCGCTTGTGGGCGTCGAATTCTCTAGTGTAACTTGTGAAACCGATTTTTATATGGTCGGCTCCGAGTTCCTTAAGCCTGCGCACCACCGCGCGCGCCTGTTTCGGAGTAGTGATGTTCACTTTCGGCTGGCCTATTGCGGCGGACAGCGGGAAGTAAAGGGGGTTGATGAATTCCGGGTATCCGTCGCTGCAACTCAATACCGCGCCTGAAGCGAATATGGTCGGGCCAATCCACTCGCCGTCCGCGATTTTCTTCCTGATGGAGTTCATGGCGCGGATGGTGGACAGCATGTCGCGGACGCACACCACGCCGCAAGAGAGGGTGGCTTCGAGATTTTTCTTCATCTGGCGGAATGTCCATGCGCCCAGAAACCCTTTCTGCTCGGACAGGAAAGGTGAAAGGATATGCGCGTGGCAGTCGATGAGGCCGGGCATAAGAGTCCGGCCTTCGCCGTCAATGATATCGCAATCCGGCGTGTTGATATCGGCGTCGATATCCCTTATGACCCCGCCGCCGCAAAGCACGTTCTTGGGATCGCTAATGGCTCCGCCGACAACATCCAGCACGCGAACATTTTTTAAAAGGATTTTTTCTTTTGATGTCGCAACTTTTGTAAGCATATCAAATCACCCGCAAAATTATGGCTTTTGTTCCGGAATAATTCAACAGAAAACACATAAACTTAAATAGAAGCGACTGCGGGCCAATCGGGGAAAAGCGATGAAACAGAATCGATTTTTCTTAATCGCTTATTAGTATGACTTTTTGACGGGCCGGGCAAGAGTATAGATAGGATTATTCGGGTTCGTTATTCCATTGCTCAATGAGAGGAACGATTTCGGAGACACATTTTATTTTGACGCAGTCGGGAGAATAGATGTCAGCCGGGTCAAGCAGCACAGGCAGGACGCCGACGGAGCGCGCCCCCACGACGTCCGCGCTGATGATGTCGCCGACATGGACGCAGGCTTCGGGGGGGTGGCCCGCTTTTTCGAGAGCCATTTGAAAAATCGCGGGGTCGGGTTTCTCTACGCCGACGATTTTGGAGTCGATGATGAAATCCAGATAGCGGGCGAGTCCGGCTTCTTCCAAGAACCCGGCAACGCGGCCATCCGCGTTTGAAATGACGCCGAGTGTGTAGCCGTCGTTTTTCAGCCGTGCCAGAGTTTCGGACGATTCAGGCGGGGCGTGTCGCCACAGGTTGTGGAGCCTGTCGCGCGCGCGGAGACGTCTGATGATTTCCAACGCCAAGTCTCTATTGTCTATGCCGACGCCCGCGAACATGGTTGTGAAATATATCTCCCAGATCATATTGTCGTCGCGGTCGTCGCGGGACATGTATTCATCGACTCGGCGCCTCGCTTCGATCTCGGCGGCGCGAAGGCCGGACTCTCCAGCTTTAATTCCCGATTCGGCTAGTTCTTCGATAATCTGGGCGAAATCAAGAAACAGCAACGTGTTGCCGGCGTCGAAGAAAACAGCTCTGATCTTCCTGTCGCTCATAATGGGAAAATTGTAACGACGGCAGGCGGGTTTGTCTAAAAAACTTGAAAAATGGCGGTGTCGGGAACATAATGCGGAATGGATTGCGGCAGATGAAATATCCGCGCGCATCCGCGAATAATTATGATAACGGCGAGCAACTGAATGTTTGGACTACATGTCATGAGGGGCGCGTCATCCGCCAAAATGTCGGTGTCGTTTCTTTTTGCTTTGGGGCTGGCGTTCGTGGGTTCCGCGTTTGCTCAAGTTTCCGCGCAAGGCCCTACGCCGCAGATTTTATATGTGAACACAATGCCGATGTTCAACGCGTTCGAGGCGGGGTCGGACAATAATATCCTCGCGCCCGAACACACGCGCATTTTTAACGGCAGGCTGGCGGTCGGTCCGGCGGCTGACAATATGCTCGGATTCGCAAACCCGGTGTCGCCGCCGTTCATCACGGAAAATTTTTCTTTAACCATTAAATTGGACGGGGAAGCCGCGACGACGGAAGACCATGTGTGGACGCCGATAGCGTTCGAGATGAAGGCGCTTGAGCGGCCTGAGTTTGCCTTGATGTCGCGGATAACCACCGTAAATAATGAGGCGGCGTTTCTATTTGACGTTCAGATAAAGAACCAGAGATTCGAGCCTCGCGAAACGGAGATGGCGGTCGAGATGAAAGGTTTCATCGGCAAACCGGGAGCCGCAGAGTGGGGCATGGAGCGTCCTGCGGCGGCATATCCGGCGATGGCATTATGGGACGAGGGGTTGTCGATGCTGGCCGCAGTGTCGGCTGACGGCGGAGTGTTCTGCCGTTCGACAATGCCCGGCGCGAGTTTTAATGACGGACGGCTCGTGGCGAAAACGCGTTTTGAATCAAGAGAGATGAAGAGCTTCGGTTTCCTCTGCGCGATTGGCGAGATAAAGGACGCAGTTGAGACGCTGGATAGACACAAGGACAAGCTCCCGACGGATATTTTTGACGAGAGCCGGAGCGCGCTTGACCTTGAGATGTACGAGATGTTCAGGAAGTGGCCGTGGCTGCGGACTATGAACATGGACCTGCTAAAGTTTTACAACAGGTCGGTCATGGGATATTTCATGTCGAGGTGGAGAATCCCTGAAGCGATGGGAATGGAGCCGTTCTGGTCGAGCGGGGGAAGCGACGGCAGAGGGGCGGCGAGCGGGCTTAGGGATTTCGCGCGCGTTTCGAGGATGTTGATACTGGCGGATCCCGCAGCGGCAAAGAATCATATAAGGTTTTATCTCAATGTGGGGGCGGACTCTGCGGCGGGGTTCAGTCCTATCGGGCTTGCCGGCGTCGGCGTCCCACACCCGTACAATGACTACAGCGCGGTGAAGTCTGTTTATGACTATGTGTCTATCACGGGCGACGCGCAGTTTCTGATATTCGGCACAAAGGGCGGAAGGATCATCGATGTTCTGACGGCGATAGCCGACAGGGGAGCGGTGGAAGGAGAGCCTCCGGCGCTGATCGATTACGGTTCGAATGAGTCGTTCCTAAACCTTAAGAAACCCGGATACGAGCATTACGCGCCGACTCCGAACGCGCGCCGGGTATGGATATACCGAGCGGTGGCCGACCTTATAGAAATGGTCGGCGACGAGAACGGGACGGCTCCGGCGTTCAGGGCCAAGGCCGACGCGTTGTCAGCCCTGATAAATGAAAAGTTGTGGGACACAGTGGCGAGTTGGTACGAATCCATAGACACTGAAGGCAAGCGCCGGCATGTATGGGCGAGAGACGCGCTGGACGTTCTGCAGACAGGAGTCCCCTCGCCGGAACAGGCGGAGTTGCTGATAGGACATATAAATCAGTATGATTTCCTTGCTCCACGGGGCGTTTACAGCATGGCGTTGCGAGAGGCGGGAGGCGACAATCCCGGCCATGACTGGGAAGGAAATCTTGCCGGAATCGCGGACGCGCCGGACCTTGTCGAGACGCTTTACCGTCTGGGGAAACCGGAAAAAGCGGAGGAGCTTCTGGACAGGATATTGTGGGTTGGCGGGGCGATGCCTTACTATCCGGAGACGGTCAGGGTGGACGAGCCGGGCTACGACCGGCAGGGAAGGGCGAACTCGATAGCCTCGCTGGCAGGAGCGCAGGCGGTCATATTCGGAGTGTTCGGGGTGGAGTTCGGGCTGGACGGCTCCGTGACGGCTCTGCCGCGCGCTCTTGCGTCGGACTTCCGCACGGAGATAAAGAATCTCCGCGTTCACGGCGTGGACATAACTATGAAAATGCTGGACGGAAAATTCTATTACAGGCTGAATGACTACCCGGAGGCGTCGTCGCCTCTGGGAGAGCACGTGACGATAATTCAAGGCTCTCCGATTGTGCCTTTGAAAGAATTAATAGAAGCAGGCGGATGCGGTCAGCTTCGCTAGGTCGTTGTTGACACGCAAGCATGGCGCGGGTAAATTCACATCCATAAGTTTGGATTGGAGAACAATTATATGAGCGGCATGACAAGGTTCGGGATGTCGATGGAAGAAGACCTCCTAGATAAATTCGAGCGATATATGAAGCGCAAAGGGTACACCAACAGGTCGGAGGCAATCAGGGATTTGATCCGCGACGCGCTGGTGAAGGATGAATGGGACGGGGGAGAGGCGGACTCGATAGGAACGGTAACCATTGTTTACGATCATCACTCGCGCGAGTTGTCGAGCAAGCTCACGCACAGCCAGCACCAGAATATCGGGCAGGTGGTGGCGGCGATGCATGTGCACGTTGACGCGCACCACTGTCTTGAGGCGCTTATCCTGCGCGGCAAAGGGCGCGACGTAAAAACTCTGGGAGACCACATTGTTGGCACGAAAGGCGTCGTGCACGGCCAGATGACTTTCACCACGCTCGAAGCGATAGTTTGATCGGGAGATTGCTAGGAATTAAAAAAAAGCCCGCGCGCGGGCGGATTTCCTCAACGAGGCGGATGACATGCAAAGATACAGAATCGTGGACTATTATGATTTCCCGATAGACACAGTGGTTGACCTTCTGATGGAAACCGAGGGGCTTTACGACCTGAAAGACCTGCCGAACGTCCAGACGAACACGCCATTGGATTGCCGGGACGAAGGCGACCGCAAATTGATAAAAAATAAGTGGTGCGTTCACGGGCAGATACCAAAGGCCGCCCAAAAACTCATTAAACCGGAAATGCTCACGTTTGTCGAGGATTCGGTCTGGGACCGCAGGGACAGGACTTATTCGACGAAAATCATACCGAACTATCTGGCGAACCTGATCAACTGTCGCCACAAGCTTGAGTTCTTCGACAACGGGGACGGGCGCACCCGCCGCGTGTTGAGCGGATTCTTCGAGTTGAAGGTCCCGATTATCGGTTCGCTGTTTGAGCTTGCTGTCGTTCAGCAACTGAAAAACAACGCGGAAGAGGATTTCAAGCTGGGAAACAACGCGATAAAAAGATATATAGCCGAACACGATTACAAGCCGAAAACCGGAAACTGACGCTCCCTGCGGATTTTGCCGGCGCCGGCGCGCAATGACCGATAATGCGGCTACCGGCGAACATCCGCCGGCGATATGTCAGACACGCTGAACCTGAAAGACAGTCCGCAATGAAAACACCCCGAACCGAAACCGTTCCAGACGTCGCGCATCGTTCAATTCCGTGGACGACGGCGTACTTAACGGCGGACGCGATTCTTTTCATTTTCGGATTGTGGTTCTGCGCCAGAATAGCTTATCTGAGAATCGAAGGGGTTGCAGGTATTCAAGCTCCGCTCGCCGCGTTCACTTTTTTCTCAATATTCCTATTTGTTTCGCGAAACATCAGCTTAAGAATCAGCGGAGGAAGAATGGCTGCGGGGCTTGCCCTCGAATTTGCGGCGCTCCTTGCGGCGGTTGCGGCTCCTCCTCTGATTGTCCGGTCGAGCGTTCTTCCCGCGCGTATTTACGACGTCGTATATTGGCTGACAATCCCGCAGGGAGCCGCGCGCTCGATAATCGAAAATGCGCCGGCGGCATCGGCGGTTGCGGCGGTTTTTGTTATTGCGGCGGCGCGGCTCGGCGGCCGTCTCCCGTTTCCACGGTTTGCTGCGAGGACGGCGACGGCGGTCGCGATAGCGGCTCTTGTGGCTTATCAGCATTATGCAGCGCCTCGAATCGTTCTGTCCGGCGACGATTTTGCCGGTCTGCCCGGAGTTAAGGCCGTTTGCCCGGAGGCTGAAAGACTGGGAACCGTCAGGGACATCGCAGTTTCGGATGAAGGAACTGTCTGGATTGCTTCGGGGCGTGCCGGGTTGTTCAAGGTTGAAAACGGCTGCGCTTCGTTGCAAAGGGCGTCGGCGGCATCGGCACATGCGTCATTCGACAAGGCGCTGACTCATCCCGAAACCGGCCTCGTTTACGCTCTTGATTCAAGGGCCGCGCTCGTTTACGAAGTGGAGCCTGAAAAGGTCCGGGTCATCAGGACATTCTCGGTCGCGACGGATTGGAGCCGCGCTCCGACTGTGATAGGATTGCATGGCAACCTTTTGAGGGCGGTATATTCCGGGTTGCCGGGTTTGGCGGAATTCGAGATTGACACAGGGGAACAGGCGGGGGGGCTGCGTTTCACAAGGGAGCCGGGAGTAGGGTTTCGCGCGGGCGGTTGGGATATGTTGACTCTGAGCGGCGGAGAGGTAGTCGCGTTGGCAGGCCCGGCGAAAAAGGGCGGCGGCTCTTGGGTCGTCCGCGTTGACCCGTATTCGTTCCGCGTCGAAGCGTCCGCTGTCTCGCCGGGTACTGGCGGCGCTTTGGGATTAAACGGCAAAACGGCATTCGTCACATCAGTTTTCGAGTCTGTCGCCCGCGAGATAGATGTGGAACGATTGAAGGCGAGGCGCGAATTGCCGGCAGCGTCGGGCGCGCGCGTTGCGGCGGTTTCCATCCCTAATCAAGTCCTTTTCACGGCAGGGAGCGGAGATGGAAAGCTGGTTTCAACTGATATAAATTCGGCAAAAGTCCTTCGAGAGAACCGCGTCGGTGGAAAAGTTTTCGCTTTGAGGATGGCCCCGAAAGGAAAAGAGCTTTATATCGCCGCGTCAAACGGAGCTTTCGTCGTCGACATAGAGCAATACCTGAAATCTGGCGATGCGGCAGTGGAGAAATGATTAATGGAAAGAATCGGAAATAGCGCCGAAAGAACCATATCGGAAAAAGTTGTGAACGCGATGCTGTTGCCGATAACGGCGTTCGGCCCGCTTTTTTATTTCGGGTGCATGATATCTGGCGCGGCAGGGCGTCCCGCCGGTTGGCAATTCATTTTTACGGCGCTGGCGGCTTACACGGCGTTAGTGTTTGTGGCGGCGGCTCTGGCTTTCCCAAGAAAGAAGTCCGGAGAACTGACTTTTGTGTTTATGACGGTGTTTGTTTCCGCTTACATGACCGGCATGGCGGTTGTGCTTTGGACGATAGTCTATTATCCGGTCAAATGGCTTGTTCAAGTCCTCTGAATATCAAGAGCGATATCCGTACCGGTTTAACTCAACGCATCGATTAAAGAAGAAACCGGGGATTCGATTTTCTTCGAATCAAATCCTAAGGAATTCTCCGAGGATGCGGTTGAACTCTTCGCTTTGTTCGTACATCGGGGAGTGCCGGGCGTTGCCGATGATTTTCACCGTCGAGTTCGGGATTTTCGACGCGAGTTTTTCCGCCGCGTTCATTGACACCACATTGTCCACCGCGCCGTGGACTATCAGGGTTGGGATGTCGTAATCCGACGGGTATTCAGGAAGAACCCAGTCTTTGAAGGACTTGATGTAGGACATCATCGAATCGGCGTCTTCCGGGGACACGATGGAGTTTCGTTCTTCTAAGAGGGAGTCGATTTCAGGAGTGAGGTTTCTGCGGTCGATGTTGACGTTGCGGGAATAGAAGTCGATGGTTATTTTGTTCACGAGAATAGAGAATGTGGGAAGGAAAGGCATAAGGGCGCGCTGGAGAGGTTTTGCGGTCATGTCGGTCGGGGCTCCGACGATGGCGACGGAGCGAAGTTTTTCAGGGATGCGGGAAGTCAACTCGAGCGCCACGACCGAGCCGAAAGAATGTCCGAGAAGGTCTAGTTTTTCTCCTTCGGGGACGAGTTCGCTGATAAAAGCCTCCATCGCGTCGGCGGCGACGTAGAGTCCCGGCTCTTCCGAACCGTGATCTCGGCTCATGCCGAATCCCGGAAGGTCGGGGGCAATGCAAAGTCTTCGCGCGGAAAACTCCTCGAACTGCATTTTGAAATCCACCGCGTTAGCCATCAGTCCGTGCATCATAAGCAGAACGGGGCCGGAACCGGCTTTTAAATAAGAAAGATTCGCGTTGCCAGCGTTGATTTCGTGTCTCTCAATTGTGGCGTCCATGACGTGTTGTCCGTCCCCCCTCACAGGTAAATGCGCTCCGGGCGCGCCGGAGCATCTTATTATTATATCAGCGATTGCCAATATCTGTCGCGATGCGCGGCAACTTCTGATGAGGGTGTTTTTTCATCAAAAAACATGCAGGCGAGCCGGAATTAATTGACAGCGCGGCTCTCTTAATTTAGGATAAAAGGCGTGCCGCGCGGCGGCACAATTTATTAAATGAAAAGGAACATTAAATGAAACAGTATTTTTCCACTGCATTCTGGATAACATTTTTCGGCTCAGCGACCCTCGCTCCGTCCGGCTATGTCGCCCTGTTCATAATATCTTTCACCGAATCATGCTGTTTCGTCATAATGCCGGATGTGCTGCTTCCGTTCATAGCGTTTGGGAAATCGCTGGAAATGGTCGTGCTGATAACGCTGTGGACGTCTTTGGCGTCGGTGGTAGGAGCGTGTTTCGGATATTTAATAGGCAAAAAGGGCGGACAGCCTCTGCTCCATAAATTCTTCAGCCGGGAAAAGACGGATAAAGTGGAGACGTTGTTCCAGAAATATGACATGTGGGCGATAGGCATCGCGGCTTTTACCCCGATTCCGTATAAGGTGTTCACAATATCGGCAGGCGTGTTCAACTTGAATGTCCCGAGATTCATTATGGTGTCAGCGATATTCAGGACAACCCGCTACATGTTGATTGCCATGATATCGTTTTATTTTCTAAATAAACTGGGATTGACTCCGGACAAAGTGGAGGAATACCTGCACAGTCCCAAATTCGCGTTGCTGACGTTGGAGATAGCCGGAGCGTTTATAGCTTTATATTTTATAATAAGATTTATAAGCAAGAAGAGGAAGGCGGCGGCGCAGACGGCAGCATGACGCCTGCGGGTCGCCGCGACGCCCGGAAGGGGTGGCGCTCGTCATGAAAATAGATGTCGCTTTCGGCAAAGGCAAACTTGAAGTTGACGTCCCAGACGCCAACCTGTCCGCAATATACCGCAAGAAAAAAATGGAAAAGAAGTCCGATCCCGAAAGAGCGGTCCGGGAGGCTCTTGCCGTCCCCATCGGCTCTCAGACTTTGTTCAGAATTGCGCGCGGCAAATCGTCTGCCTGCATAGTAGTCAACGACATCACCCGACCGGTTCCGAACAGCCTTATTCTTCCCCCTATGATTGAGGAGTTGACCGCGGCGGGGATTCCGAAATCAAAAATCATTCTTCTCAACGCGACAGGCACGCACCGTCCTAACCTCGGCGCGGAGGCGGTCGAGCTTCTGGGCGAAAAGATAGCAAGCGAGTTTTCTCTGCATAATCATGACTGCTTCGACGACGCCGCGCATAGAAATATCGGCGTCACCGCGTCGGGCACGGAAGTGAAACTCGACGCCAGATATCTCGACAGCGATGTGAAGATATTGACCGGGCTTATCGAGCCGCATTTCATGGCGGGGTATTCAGGCGGAAGGAAAGCGGTGTGTCCGGGCATAGCGTCGATAGACACGGTCAGGCGAATTCACAGCCCTCATTTCATGGAGATGCCGAACGCGACAAACTGCGTTACCTCCGAGAACCCGCTTCACGCCGAATTGACTGAGATAGCCAGAATGGCTGGCGTGGATTTTATTTTGAATGTGGCGCTGGACGAAGAACGGGATTTGTGCGGGGTATTCTGCGGCGACCTAGAGGCGGCGCACCGCGCGGGCGTCGAGTTCGCGATGCGGCACGACATGGCGCAGGCGAAAGAACAGGCCGACATCGTTGTAACCTCGGCTGCGGGATATCCTCTGGATAAGACGTTCTACCAGACAATTAAAGGAATGGTCGGCGCGCTTAACGTCGTCAAAGAGCGGGGAACTATTATAATAGCTTCAGAGTGCGGCGAAGGGCTGGGAAACGACACTTTCTCGGCCTGCTTGGACAAGTTCGGCGAAATCGGCGACATCGACAAATATATTGAACACATATCGAAACCGGAGAATTTTAAGCCGGACCAGTGGCAGACGGAAAAGTATGTGGCGGCGCTTCGCAAGGCGGAAGTGGTTCTGGTGTCGCGGGGCCTTACGGAGAAAGACATAGCGCGGGCGAGAGTCGGCTCCGAGCCGACGTTGCAAGCCGCGCTGGACGCCGCGCTGAAAAAGCGCGGGCGCTCCGCCCGCGTGGCGGTGATTCCGGAAGGCCCGTACGTTGTTCCTTGCCTGTGCCGATGACGCCGGCGGGGCGAAAAACGGAGGTTCTACTATGAAAACATTTGTCTTTGCGGTAGCCGTTGCGGCGCTGCTATTCTCTGTTTCTCCGGTTCGCGCTCAGGTTTCTCCGGCGCAGCAATTCCTTGCCGGAATCGGCTGCGAAAAGGGCCTGATAATGAACGGAGACGATCTGGGCAGGTCGAAGTGGAGCAACGAGGGCGTTCTCAAAGCTGGCACAGAAGGAACGCTGACCAGCACGAGCCTTATGACCGCCGCGCTCGGCGCGCAGGAAGCTTATGAAGTAATCAGAAACAATCCCAAGCTTGATGTCGGCGTTCATCTCACGCTAGCCCGCGACGACGCGCCCGGAAACCTTTATTCCCCGCTTTCCCCCGCAGACAAAGCGCCGAATCTCCTGAATGAGCAGGGCTTCTTCATAACCGACCTCAATACTCTTTTCGCAAAGGCGACTTTAGGCGAAATGGGAATGGAGTTGACCGCGCAGGTTGACGCGGCGTACGCGAACGGCGTGGACGTGACGCATCTGGACTGCCACAAGGGCTTCTATCATCTTTACGACAAGAAATCGCTTTCTGTGACTCTGAAACTGGCGGAGAAACACGATCTTCCGATAAGATGGACGGGACGACCGAACGACCCGGCGCTGGTTCGCGCGGGCATCATCGTTCCGGATTTCACGACTATGGTAAACATGAAGGACCCTTACGACAAGAAGAAGGAAAGTTTGCTGAAGGTCATCAGCGAGCTTAAGCCGGGGGTAACGGAGGTCGTGTTTCACCCGGCGGTCGGCGGATGGGACGAGTCTGAAGCGGAAATGAGAACGGGAGACCTCGGACTCGCGCTTGACCCGGATATTCGGGCGGCGATAGAGAATTCGCCCGGTCTTTGCCTTGTCGGCTGGCGGCAACTCCGGGATTTCCAGCGCGCCGGAAGAAAAGCTGATTGAAAGAATGATTCGGAATTCTCACGTCGCACATTCGGGGAGACGGCAATGAGAAACACAATACTGAGTATCGTTGCGGGGGTTGCGATATTATCGTCCGCCGCGTTAGGGGCATCGGCGCAGCCTCAGGCGAGGCCGGGAGGGGACGCGCCTGTTTTCGCGGACGGCGACAAGGCTCCTTTCGCCACTTTTCTTTTCGATGCCACTCCGGTAATCGAGCGCGTGTCTCATACGCCGGCGGAACCCGGCGCGGGCAGCCGCGTGAAGGTGAGCGTGGTGGCTCGGCAGAACCAGCTCAAGGCGTCTCTCCCTGTGGCTCAGGTAAAACTTTTCTACTCCGTCGACGGCTCTCCGTGGCAGGGAGTGGATATGGCGCGCGGCGACGCCGATCCCGATTATTTCTTCGCGTATCTGCCGTCGCAGAAAGCGGGCGCGGAGGTTTCGTATTACGTTGAAGCGGCGGACACGGCGGGCAATAAAACCACAGAGATGCCCGGCCCGGCGAGTTCGTCTCCCGGCGGCGCGGCGAATTTCGTCGGCGTGGACGACGCGGAAACGGAAGACTATGTGGTCCCGAAGGATATAGACATTCTGAGGCTGGAGGTCGCGTACGATCAGGATTCGTTGCTGGTCAGGCTGAAGACCGCCGGGAAGCCCGGAAAGGGAGACGCGGCGGGCAGGGGGGCCTATTTCTATTTCATGCCGATGCTGAACGCGGAGGCGGGCGGGGGCGGCATGGCGGAACTTTTCAACACCCCTCTTCTGGCGTATGCTCCGTTGCTTTCCAGCTATCTCGGCGTGG
>JAKQBV010000052.1 GCA_029573925.1 bacterium | reverse complement strand
CCCGACACCATCGGTGTTAGTGGGCTCGCCGTCCCGGACTTGGCCTTCTTCCTGTGTAGGGAATGGCCTTGCGCCATTCCGTCAAAAAAGCCGGGTTCAAATCCTGACGACTCCAAGTATCCGGAGCGTACGTCAAGTCCGAATCTTTCCCTCGCTAACTCCGCCGCGTTTTCTCTTGGTTCAATTCCGTAAACATCCCATCCGCGACGTTTCAAGTAAAGTAGCACGAGGCAGTCGCCACATCCGACGTCGAGAATCTTTCCACTTGTTTTTAGGGTCAATAGGGGCGCGAGCCTATTGTAAATGACTCTTTCCCAATGGGAACCTTGTATCTTTAAGTTCTCCAATCCTTGCTCGTGATGCGCTCGCACGCTGAAAGTCTCTGGATAGAAGCTGTTGATTTCATCTATATCCGGTCGAGGATTTAAGAATACAAGATTGCAAACCGAACACTTTACAATACTGAACTCGCCGGGCAAGCTCCAGTTTCTGTCTCTCGTCCGGTAAAGCGTTGTGTTTTTAGTCGATCCGCAAAGCGCGCAAGACGTATATTCCATAATTATCCCTCTTGCTCATTTGAATAAAATATATCACTACCTGAAAAAAATGACAAATCAACGGATTCGGCATATAATTGCCAATATTCATAAATATACGCTTATACTTTTAACAATTAAAGCAATAACTATCATTATTAGAGTATTATGGTGTAAAGACGAGTTATGTAGAGGTAGCATACAATAATATCTTGTAATGACAATTCGACAGTCATTTGACCTGCTTGTGTCGATTTTCTCTATATATATATTGATAAAATTATTTTCATAAAGTACTAAAGTAAAACAATAATTATGTCGATAAAACCAACAGGTCGAAATGGGTTAAAATAAATAACGGGGTGATAATTATGAGTTCAGGAATCACATTCAGCGGATTGTTTTCAGGGTTGGACACCGATAACATAATAACTCAGTTGATGCAGATAGAAAGGCAGCCGATAACGCTGCTGCAGAACAAGCAGTACAAGCTCGAATACCAGAAAGAAGCGCTGCAGACTGTTAATACGAGTCTGCTGGCGTTGAAAAATGCAATTAAGTCGTTTTCGAGCGGAGTGTCTTTTTCAAACACATTCAAATCAACGAATGAAGCGGTATTGACAGGTTCCGCTGAATCATACGCATCCGAAGGCTCATATTCCGTGACTGTGACTCAGCTTGCCACTAACATGATCAGGGGCACGGTGGAAAGGCCGACAGGCTGGACGGCGGCTGCCGGCACTGGAACATTCACGATGGCATCGACCGGCGAGGTTTTCAGCATAACCACCGTAGGCGGAGAAACCATGCAGCAGGTTTCCAATATGATAAACAGTTCCGTCGGCAGCCTCGGCAAATCGTTCTCTGAATATGGCAATTCTTATGTTCTTACGAATCCAATCAACGGCTCCACCAAGATGATGTGGGAAAGCAAAAAAACCGGCACGAACAACATTATAGCTCCCGGAGGAGCGTGGAATGTGATGGGGTTCGGAAGCGCGATCACGCAAGCGGCTCAGAACGCGGCTTTCACTATTAATGGCGTGGCTTACAACAGCTATGAGAACACGGTGAGCGGCGTTGTTTCAGGCGTCACTCTCAACCTCAATAGCGTCGGCGGCCCGGCGACATTCACTATTGGCATGGACACTGACGCGATTGTCGATAAAGTAAAAGCTTTCATTGAGCAGTTCAACACAACCACCACGTTGCTTAAGAAATATACCACGGAAGACCCGATCAGCTCTCCGACAACCAAATCAGACCTTGCGGCCGGTGTTCTTCGCGGAGACTCCGATCTCGTTTCGTCAAAATCACAGATACGCATGTTGACAACCGGATACATCGATAATTCGTTATCGACATACAAACTTCTTTCTCAACTCGGAATCGAGAGCGAACCTTCTTCGGGATCGTATGTTTCCGACAAACTACAGCTTGACGAGGACAAGTTGAGGGCCGCTCTGGCCGACGATAAAGAAGAGGTGTCCGATCTTCTCGAAGGCTGGGCCACTCAACTCGATACTTATCTTGAGAAACAGACGAAAGTCAGCGTTGTGGAGAGCTTTGCGGGGAGCTACTATCGGAGAATCCTCAACATAGACACGAAAATAAGCAATATCGACGATGATATATTGAGATGGGAAGACAGGATTTCAGCTATGGAGACGAGACTTCGAACTCAGTATGCTCAGATGGAGTCTCTGCTCGCGGCTCTTCAGACTCAGAGCAACTATCTGACTCAGCAGTTAAGCAACCTATCTTCGAATAGCAGTTCTTCAAAGTGACGAGACACGGGGCGGATTTGAGATAATGAGAGTTTTTGTAGACAGCGTTGAAAAAAATTTCCAGTTTGACGGCGGCGTCATTTTCGGAGACGCTCTAGCGGAGATCAATAGGCTTCTCATAGCCGAAGATAAAAGGATAATCGTCAGTTTGAAAATTGACGACGATAATCTCGCCGAAGAGATTAAGAAACTGACGCCGGATCAAGTAAGAGTCGATCAGATATCGCAAATAAGCTTGGAGACTGAGGATTTTATTCAAAACCTCGCCGGAAAGATCGAAGATTCGGGGAGAGTTTTGAATATGGTCCAAAACTCCATAAGCTCTATAGTAGGTCATCTGCTGGCCGACGAACAAGAGATCGCGATGAATTCATTAAAGGAAAGCATCGACAGTCTCATACTTGTAATAAATCTATATGTTCAGGCGCAGGCGTTGGGCGCGATGAATCCGGATGAAACCCCATGTGGGGAAGGAATGCTATCCGATTTTATCGTTAAATTCAAAAAGACATTGACCGACCTGAGTTCTGCGATGAGTAATAACGATCCTACTCTCATAAACGATTTTCTGGAATACGAGCTTGAGCCGCAGCTGGGAGAACTGAGAGACACTGTCAGTTATGTGGCAGAAAACGTGAGACATTTCACTTTCTAACCGAGGACCATGGACAACGAACCTAAGATTAATAATCCGGCGCAGCACAATCCGTACAGGAAATACATGGTTAATTCCATTGAGACCGCAACGCCCTTGATGTTGATTATCATGTTATACGACGAAGCCATAAAGATGTGTTCTCTTGCGATTCAAGACATGGGAATCAACAAGGAAAGCGTGCATAACAAGCTTATAAAAGCGCAGAAGATAGTCACAGAGCTGACAGTATCGCTTAATATGGAAGTCGGCGGAGATGTGGCCGAAAATCTCAAATCATTATATATATATATGCACATGAAACTTGTCGAAGCCAACATTGAAAACGACAAGGATAAAGTTGAAGAAGTTCTCAAGTATTTGAAGGATTTGAGAGAAGCATGGCAAGTCGTGAACCAACAGCATCGAAGGAATATGATTCAACAGCACGGCGGCGGCCTTTCGATTCAGTCATGAACGGCGATTCGGAATCGCATAAGCTATAAAACGGAGAAGCTCCCAATCTTGAGGAAAGGGAGTTTTTTTATAGATGACGCAAGAACAATTGACTCTATACGAAAAAAACTTAAATACGATCAAATCAAATTGTCCTGATTTGTATCGAGAATTTAAGGGCATAATCGACAAGACTCATCCCTCAGCCGAGGAACAAGTTGTCATAGAACCTTTCGCAGGCAAACGCGGGCATCCGACATTCACAATAAAAGTAAGGACGAGGAAAGAATTCGGCGGGAATCCTCTTGAGTTTTCAATAGCCGATTATCGGAAGACGGCGAAGAGATTGTCAGATGAAATTGCTAGCGGGCGTTCAGGCTCCACATTGAACGCCGCGACGAACGCGGCCTATCTCCCCGCTTTTAAAGTCGTCTCGGATATTGAGAAGCAAACAATAGGGCATTCCATATTCGATCCTATCAGAGAGGCTCAGAAGAAATTCGGAAACGAGCGATTAGAAGAAAACGAGCGCGTCGTACTGCTTGGCATCGGATTCGGATACGAGTTGAGAGAGTTGCTTAGGATAAGCGAGCATAGAGTAATAGTTGTCGTGGAGCCGTTTCCGTTCCTATTCAAAGCCGCTCTTGAAAACGTCGACATGACAGATATCTTCTCCACCGGGCGCGTGGTTTTAACGTTTTCGCTGGAGCCGTCCATCCTGCAATATCATTTGGTGGCAGGCGTTTCGCATCTTACGATTCCGAATTTCACATTGCGCGTGTTGCCTCACGCCTCGCTGTGTCCGCGATTGGTTTCAGCGGTTTCGGCGGCGCGACGCGAAGCGTCGACTTTTCTTCTATTTAATTTGATGACCGGCATAGTGGCAGGTCCGAAACTTCAGATGAACACCGTTTTTAATTCATGGGCCGCAATGAAAAGTCCGGGCGTCAATCTTCTGAAAGACAGTTTTAAGAACATGGCGGTAATAGTGGTCGCTCCCGGGCCTTCGCTCGAAAAGAATGTGCATGAATTGAAACGCGCAAAAGGAAAAGCTTTGATTATCGCGTGCGACACCGCCACAAGAATCCTTCTCAGACACGGCGTCGAGCCAGACGTTGTGGTGACTATTGACTATCAGCCCCTGAACTTCTTTAAACTGCGCGGAGTAGACACATCGTTCGCGTATTTGTTTCCGTCTCTCGAAGTGACACCGAACGCTCCCATAAATCATAATGGCCGCATGTTCACATATTATCACAACGATATTTCAGAGCGGCTTTTCTCGGAAATCCTAGGCAGCAAAGGTCTTATGAAAACAGGCGGGTCGGTTTTGACGGACGCTTTCAGCATAGCAAGGCATCTTGGCGCGAATCCGATAATACTCGCCGGCGTAGATTTGGGGTTTCCCGGCATGAGGTGGTACGCCGACGGCAGCTTTGACGATGGCAAATTCACTGACAACCTCAGGACCAACAAAGTCGATATGATCGAAATAGAAGATGTCTTCGGCAAACCGATGATTACCTATAAAAGCTTCTATGAGTTTTTAAAGTGGTTTAAGAAAACCATAAGGACGATGGAAAACACGACTGTCGTGGACGCCACGGAAGGCGGCGCGAAGATCGAAGGTTCCATCATCATGACTATGTCCGACGCGATCGACAAGCACGTGGCGGAAGGCGAGCCGCCCGTCTCCATTCTTGACCGGATATATGATTCTTACTTGCCTTCGAGCAACAAAGAAATGCTCGTTAAGCTGGAAGAACTGAATAAGGACTACGCTAGAATAATCGAAGAGCTAAAAACTGGAATAAAATACTGCGCGAAGGCGAAGGGGACTCTCAAACATGGCGGCGAGGTTAAAGGAAATAAAAAGCTCATTCATTATTTGAAGAAAATCAACGAAACGAAGGCGATGTTTTATCGACCGGAATTTGAAAATAGATTATCATTTGTTTCAACGATGATGGAAAGGCAAATGGCGGATATTCTGTTTTATTCGGACAAAAGCGATTTGCCGATGAAAGACAAAATCGACAAGCTTGTGGATCTTGACGACAAATTCTATAAAAAAGCGGAGAAAGCTTGCGAGAATATGATAACGCATCTTGAGTATATCCGCGAAGGAATAATTCTGGAGGAAGACAATGCGGAATACGTTTAAGGACGGCGTTGTGCTAGTGACAGGCGGAACAGGCACTGTCGGACGCGAGATCGTTTCTGCTATGCTGAAGTTCGATCCGCGAGTTGTGAGGGTTTTCAGCCGCGACGAATCAAAGCAGTTTGACATGGCGAAGGAATACAGAGGAGAGAAAAGGCTGCGTTTTTTTGTGGGAGACGTCCGAGACAAAGAAAGACTGACACATGCCATGGACGGAGTGGATTATGTTTTTCACACGGCTGCCATGAAGCACGTAATCGCCTGCGAATACAATCCGTTCGAAGCTTTAAAAACGAATCTCCTCGGAACAAAAAACGTGATCGAAGCGTCGATCGAGTGCGGCGCAAAGAAGATGATGTTGACAAGTTCCGACAAAGCGACGAATCCGTGCAACACTATGGGCGTGTCCAAACTTTTCGCTGAGAGACTGGTTACGGCGGCGAACTATTATAAAGGAGCAAGCAGAACTGTTTTGTCTTCGGTGAGATTTGGCAATATCGTCGGCTCGCGCGGCTCAGTCATTCCTGCTCTAAGGAAGCAAATTGAGTCCGGCGGGCCAGTCACTATAACAGACAAAGACATGACGAGATTCATCATAACCAGAGCGCAGGCGCTCGAATTTGTTTTGAAATCGACATTGCTTGCCAAAGGCGGCGAAATATTCATCCCGAAGATGCGAGCTTTAAGGGTAGGGGACTTGGTTGATGTAATGATTCAAACTTATGCGCGGAAAGGATCAAAATCAAAGATCAAGCTTGAGAAGATCGGAAGGCAGCCGGGCGAAAAAACATACGAAGAGCTA
>JAKQBV010000047.1 GCA_029573925.1 bacterium | reverse complement strand
ATTGCGGCGGCGGCGTACAACTTCACAGTCACAGCGACGGACTCTGGCGGACTGACAGGCTCATCGACGGCGACGTTCACGGTCACGAACGTGGCTCCCACAGTCGCGGGTTGCGCGTTCGCGCCCGCTAGCGGCCCGCCGACGACATCAGGCGTCGTCCTTTCCTGCACGGTTGCGGACGCCAACGGGCTTGCGACAATTTCGAGCGTGACGACCACGGACACGAGCGGAGTGTTCGGGGCGGCGGGCGCGACGATAAATCTTGCTTACAACGGCGTCACGGGCAAATATGAAAAGACGGCGCTGACGGTTCAAAGCATCGCGGCAGCGGCATATAGCTTTACGGTCACGGCGACGGATTCAGGCGGCCTGACAGGCTCATCGACGGCGACATTCACAGTGACGAACGTGGCCCCCACAGTCGCGGGTTGCGCGTTTGCGCCCGCGAGCGGCCCGCCGACCACTTCCGGCGTGGTTCTCTCATGCACAGTGGCGGACGCCAACGGGATTGCGACAATTTCGAGCGTGACGACTATCGATACGAGCGGAGTGTTCGGAGCTGCGGGGGCGACGATTGCGCTCACATATAACGGAGTTACCGGCAAATATGAAAAGACAGCGCTGACTGTTCAGGGCGTCGCTCCGGCTGCATATAACTATACGGTCACGGCGACGGATTCCGGAGGTCTGACAGGTTCATCGACGGCGACGTTCACAGTTACTAACGTTGCGCCGACGGTGGCAGGGTGCGCTTTCGTTCCGGCAAGCGGACCTCCGGCGACGGCAGGCGTGATTCTTTCATGCACGGTGGCGGACGCTAACGGACTTGCGACTATTTCGAGCGTGACAACGACTGACACGAGCGGAGTATTCGGGGCTGCGGGCGCGACGATTGCGCTCACATATAACGGAGTTACCGGCAAATATGAAAAGACAGCCCTGACGGTTCAAAGTGTCGCTATAGGCTCATACTTATTTACAGTCACCGCGACGGACGCGAGCGCAGCATCTGGTTCTCAAGCGGGAGTATCATTTGAAGTCACGAGTTCGCCGCCCACAGTGTCCGGCTGCGCGTTTGCGCCTGCTAGCGGACCGCCGACGACATCCGGCGTGGTTCTTTCCTGCACGGTGTCAGACCCGAACGGACTTGGCGATATATCGACAGTGACGACCACGGACACGAGCGGTGTGTTCGGAGCCGCAGGCGCGACCATATCTCTCACATATAACGGCGTAACTGGCAAATATGAAAAGACGGCGCTGACTGTTCAGGGCGTCGCTCCTACTGCATATAACTTCACAATTACCGCGACGGACGCGAGCGCGGCGACAGGCTCGTCAACTGCGATATTCACCGTGACGAATGTCGCGCCGACTGTAGCGGGTTGCGCGTTCGCTCCGGCGAACGGACCGCCGGCTACGGCGGGCGTTGTTCTTTCCTGCACAGTAGCGGACGCCAACGGACTTGGCGATATATCCACGGTGACGACGACGGACACGAGCGGAGTGTTCGGAGCGGCGGGCGCGACGATTGCGCTCACATATAACGGAGTTACCGGCAAATACGAAAAGACAGCGCTGACAGTTCAAAGCATCGCGGCAGTGGCGTACAACTTCACAGTCACAGCGACGGACTCAGCGTCGGCGACAGATACGGACGCCACGACATTCACAGTCACGAACGCGGCTCCCACAGTCGCGGGATGCGCGTTCGCGCCCGCGAGCGGGCCGCCCGCGACATCCGGCGTGGTTCTCTCTTGCACGGTGGCGGATGCCAACGGGCTTGCGACGATATCCACTGTTACGACCACGGACACGAGCGGAGTGTTCGGGGCGGCGGGCGCGACGATAAATCTTGCTTACAATGGCGTGACAGGCAAATATGAAAAGACTGCGTTGACGGTTCAAGGCGTCGCGGCGGCGGCATATAACTTCACAATAACAGCCATGGACTCTGGCGGCCTGACAGGCTCCTCGACTGCGACGTTCACAGTGACGAACGTCGCGCCGACGGTTGCGGGATGCGCGTTCGCGCCCGCGAGCGGGCCTCCCGCGACGGCGGGCGTGATTCTTTCATGCGCGGTTGCCGACCCAAACGGGCTTGTGACGATCTCGACAGTTGCTGCCACGGACACGAGCGGAGTGTTCGGAGCGGCGGGCGCGACGATTGCTCTAGCTTACAACGGCGTCACCGGCAAATACGAAAAGACGGCGCTTACTGTTCAGGGCGTGTTGCCTGCAGCGTACAACTTCATCGTCACCGCGACTGACACTGGCGGGCTGACAGGCTCTTCCGGCGCGACGTTCACAGTGACGAACGCCGATCCCGCTATATCCGCCTGCGCGTTCGCGCCGCCAAACGGAGCTCCCGGTTTCACTCCGGTTAGGCTGTCCTGCACGGTGACGGACCCGAATGGTCACGCGGACATCAAATCCGTCTCGGCTCCCGATACGGACGGAGTATTCGGAGCGGCTCCTCTGACATTGACGCGGGTTGGCGCGACGGATGTTTATGAGTCTTCCGCGTTGACTATTCAGTCCGTCGCTCAATTGACTTATGATTTTACTGCGACGGCGGCCGATTTCAGCGACGCTACGGCAAGCCAGACAAACGTCCAGTTTCAAGTGACAGGCCTTCTTTTCCCGGACTCGCCTGCCATAACAGACGCAGACGGCGCGAACGGCGCGATAACCGTCACGCTTGTCGCCCCGACGCTGAACAACGCGGGGCTTCCTATAGCGAATCTAGCCCAGCATTCGGTGTATGTGTCGGCGACCCCCGGAGGCCCGTACGCGGCGGCGGGGTCGGTCGTTTCCACAGTCCCCGGCGCGACATACCAGTTCGTCCACAACGGCCCGTTCACATGGTATGACACTTATTGCTATGTGGCGACTGCGATCGATTCCGACGGCGGCGAGAGCGTGTATTCCAACGAGATGTGCGCTGTGGCCCAGCCCCCGGCGTACAGTCCCGGAAAGACATGCGCCCAGTTGCCCGGAGACATCTACATCGCCCCGGACACCCCCGGCTATGTGAACAGGCCGACGGGAGTGACAATAGGCGCGCCGTCGCCGAGCGGCTTCAACTATGTGTATATCGCTGACAACCACAACAACCGGGTATCCGTATTCGACGAAGACTGCAACTTCTACGAGACTTGGGGAGAATACGGCAGCGAGGACGGCAACTTCAAAAAACCCAACGCCGTACTATACCACGCGGGGTTCGTATATGTGAGCGACTCGATAGCGAGGATACAGAAATTCGACGCCGCTTCCGGGACATATGTGGCGAAAGGGACGGTAGTCGGCCCGTGGAAAATGGCCATGCTGCCGTCAGGCTCGATGCTCGTGGCGACGTATTATGAAAAACTTGCGGTGTTCGATCCCAGTTCTATGACCGAGAACACAGGGGCGGCGGTGACTGTCCCGGATTCCAACGGAGTGATTTACAACCCGTCGAACGGGCTGGTATATGTTTCGGACAAGGTCAATCATGTTGTTCGCGCTTACACGACGGGCGGAGCCGAACAGCCCGCGAACAATATCGGATACGGCGCGGGAAGCGGGTTCGGACAGCTTAACACGCCCGCCGGACTGGCTGTTGACGGTTCGGGAAATATATATGTCGCCGACAGCGGAAACGACAGGATTCAGATATTCAGCCCGTCAAACCAACTGATAAACACCATCGGCTCGACAGGAGCGGGGCCGGGGCAGCTTAGGACGCCTTACGATGTGACAATATCGTCCGCCACTGGACTTGTGTGGGTGACGGATTACCTCAACCAGAGGTTCACTGGATACGCTTCGCCGCCCTGATAAAGAGGGGAACGCACCGTTTTCTTTTATACAAAATATAAATAATTGAAATGTCGTTTACGGGTTTTTCACAAAAAAAACCGGATTCTTCGTTTGACGCGCTCAGGACTTTTTCGAAGCAGGCCGTTTCGCGGCGGTCTTTTTCTTCTGCCACCGTTTCGCCACGAAGGCTTCTACCTGAGCAGGCTCCTCGAAAAGAATCTTGGAGTCTTTGCCTCTGCGGTTCTGCGTGCATGTGTCCGGCTCGTATTCCCGGCAGATGTAGGGCCTGTTCTCGTAATCCGAGCAGCGGTTGCCTTTAAGGAATTTGCACGGAGACTCGAATTCGAGCACCCAGTCGTCCTCTAAGTCTTTATAGACCGCCACGTTGTGATGCGAAACCAGCCAGCGGATATCCTCGAAATCCGATTTCGAAGTCGGGGCGTCGATTACTATAGCGGCGTATCGGCAGCAGCTCGCGTTGCATTTGTCCGGAACACACTTCTTCATGGTCGTTATGCCTCTCCTGATTGTTCGCGTCTCGCTATTGAGAATCGCTAAAAAAAACCAAAGACATTATAGCGGACGCCCGCTCAGGGTAAAGAGAGATTTCAAAACGTCCGGCGGAGCTGAATCAGAGTTTCGAGCCGGAGTAGAGCACCGATTTGTCCAGCGGTATGTAGAATGTGGCCGCGAGCTTCAAGTCCTCCGCGGTGTTGTTAGGGAACGACACCACCTCAGTGACCACGCCCTTGGCTTTCAACATGTGTATCAAGTCGCAGAAATCCCCGTCTCCGGACACGAGAACCACAGCGTCCAGCCGTTCGGCCATAGCTATGGTGTCGATAGCGATCCCCATGTCCCAGTCGCCCTTCGCCGTGCCGTCCGGCCTGACCCGCAGGTCCTTGGATTTGATTTCGTAGCCGATGCCCGTGAGGATGTTGATAAAGCCGGACTGGTCGATGTCGGGCGTCTGCACGATGTATGCGATGGCCCTGATAAGCTGTCTGTCGTTGAGGCAGATGTTTAGAAGCTTTGTAAAGTCCACTTTCGCGTGATGTTGGTATTTCGCGGAATAAAACAGGTTTTGGACATCCACGAAGATGCCCACTCTTTGAGCTTTCAGCGACATTTAATAGCGCCTCCGGTGAGTTCGATGTAGTTTTTTAGCGAGATTGCAGTTGTGATATTCATTGTTCGTCGTTAAGGAAAAAAGCCTCCTGACGCTCTTTGTGAGCGATGGAAATTGTTTCGCTGTCGAGGAAATCGATGTCGGCCCCTCTGGGGAGGCCGCGCGCGGGCCTCGTCAGCTTTATGCCGGTGTTCTTCAGCCTTTTTACTATGTACGCCGCCGTTGATTCCCCTTCGAGAGTGGGGTTGGTGGCGATGAGAACCTCCTTTATGCCGCCTGCGCCTGCCCGGCTGAACAGCGAGGCGAGATTCAGTTTTTCAGGCCCTGATCCGCGCGTGTAGTTTATCGTGCCGCCGAGCACGTGGTAAACGCCCTCGTGGCTGCCTGAGCTTTCGAAAGCGATGACGTCTTCGGCGCTCTCCACCACGCAGACGAAAGAGCGGTCGCGCGTTTCGTCCGAGCAAATTTCGCAAGGGTCCTGCTCGGTGTCTATGCCGCAGACGGAGCATGGGCGGATGGCTTTCTTCGCCCTTACTATGGCGCGGCCTATCTCGCGTGCCTCCTCGTAGTCCATTGCGAGCACGGCTTCCGCCATGCGCCGCGCCGACCTCGGCCCGACTCCGGGCAGTTTGCGGAGCGCGTCTATGAGCTTTTGCAACGAAAGGGGTCTTTTCATCCGTAAGCGCGCCGTTCGGGCATCACACCGGCGGAAATTGCAGTCCGGGGATCTTCGGCAGCATGTTCGCCATAGCTCCCATCTTAGACTGCGAGAACTCCTCCGCTTTCTTCATGGCGTCCCTGACCGCGAACAGCACGAGGTCTTCGAGCATCTCCACGTCCGAGGGGTCGACCGCCGAAGGGTCTATTTTCACCTCGAGGATGTCCCTCGTTCCGTTCACCTTGCAGGTGACTTTGCCGCCGGGGGCGCTGCCCGTGATACGGGCCTCGTCCAGTTCGGCCTGTATTCGCGCCATGTCCTCCTGCATCTTTTTCAGGAGGCCTCCAATATTTCCCATATCGAACGACATGCGTTTTCTCCAGTTGTTATATTTCCCGGCCTTCGGGGAAAACCTCTTCGAAAGTGTCAAAAAGAGAAAGCTCCCTCGACTTGGCGGGTTGCGTCGTAAGAAAGTCGTCAGGGTCGGCGGGGGCAGGGGATTCCGCCGGCTTGACTTCGGAAGTCTGCGCGCGCGGCGCGGCAGTCTTCTGCGGCGCGGTCGCCTCTTTTTTTGCGGGCGCTGACGGCTTGGCGGAACCGTCCGCCTCAATTTTCACGCTGTAGGCGGCTCCGCCGGTTTTCCTTATCGCCGCCTCGATTATGTCGATATTTTTTTTCTCAGACAACATTTCGGCGCTTAACGCGTTCTCCGCGCCGAAGCGCACGCTCAGGACTCCGTCGTCGATATTGTGCGGCGCGCCTTTGGCGAGCATAAAATACACCGGCATATAAGTTTCCCGAACCGACTTAAGCACGGCGGGCCAAGCGGCCTGAAGCGATTTCAAAGCCGGGTCGTCCGTCTGAGGCATTGGGGGCGGCTGCACATCCGACCTTAGCTCTGTTTTAGTCTGAGCCGAAGAGCGAGAAGGCGGAGCCGCTTTCGTCTCGGCAGGCGGGGCGGGACGCGGCTCAGCGGCGGGAGGTTGCTTTTCAACCATATGCGCATGTTTCTCAGCCGGTGCTTCCTCCGCCGGTTCGGGGGCGGGGGCGGGAGCCGGTTTCGTCGCCGCTCTTGCGGGAGCGGACGGCGCGTCTTCGAGAAGCT
>JAKQBV010000031.1 GCA_029573925.1 bacterium | reverse complement strand
ATTCAAGCCCGCAGACGCGGCTTTCGGCGTCTGCCACAGCGGCTTTCAGAGGAGCGAGCGCGCGCCCGCGCTCCAGTATCTGCCGCGCCCGGTCCTGCCTCGCCGCCCTCCGCGCCTCCCCGCTCAGCGCGCTCTCGCTCTTTGCCGCCTCTCCGTTACCGGCCTCGGCTTGCTCCCTCAGCCGCTTCTGTTCCTTCATGTCGTCGTAGTTGCCGATGAAAAACTCGATGCCGGACGGCGTGATCTCGACTATCCGGTTTGCAAGCCTGTTGATGAAACGCCGGTCGTGAGACACGAAACAGATTGTGCCGTCGTAGTCTTCGAGAACGTCTTCCAGCATTTCCCTTGAAGGCGGATCGAGGTGGTTCGTCGGCTCGTCGAGCAGAAGGAAGTTCGCCGGGTTGGCCATCATCCGCGCGAGCAACAGACGGCTCTTTTCCCCGCCGCTGAGCGCCGCCACCTTCTTTTCAACGTCGTCTCCCCTGAAAAGAAAAACCCCCAGAAGAGTCCGCGCGCTGCCCGAAAAACCCTCGCCGCAGTGTTCCGACACTTCTTCCAGCGCCGTCTTGTCGGGATTCAGCAACTCGTACTGATCCTGAGAAAAATAGTGGAGGGACACGTTATGACCGGGTTTCCGCGCGCCGGTGTATTCCGTGCGGTCGGCCAGCACTCTCATCAGAGTGGTTTTGCCCAGCCCGTTTGCTCCGATTATCGCCAAGCGGTCTTCCCGGTTTATCGTCAGGCTCACGTTGTTCAAAACGCGTTTGTCCCCGTAAGCTTTAGACACGTCGTCGAGTTGCATGACGACTTTTCCGCTTTTCGTCCGGGCGCGGAAAGAGAAACTCAGTTCCCTTCGCTCTTCAGGAGTCTCGATGCGCTCGATTTTTTCAAGCATCCTGATTCTGCTCTGAACCGAGCGCGCTTTGGTGTTCTTGGACCTGAACCTCTCGATGAACCGTTCCACCCGTTTGATTTCCCTGTCCTGATTGGCGGCGCGGTTGAGGAGGATTTCGAGCCGTTTGGCCTTTTCCTCCTCGTAGTAGGAATAGTTGCCGTTGTAAATCTCGATTTTGCGCATGTTGATTTCGGCGACGCGGCGGGCGGTGCGGTCGAGGAATTCCCGGTCGTGAGAGACGAACACGACAGCGCCGGGATAAGTTTGCAGAAAGTCCTCCAGCCAGACGAGCGCCGGGAGGTCCAGATGGTTCGTAGGCTCGTCGAGCAGCAGGACGTCAGGTTTCACAAGTAGAAGCCTTGCGAGAGCCACCCTCATCTGCCAGCCGCCGCTGAACTCAGAGATTTCCCTGTCGCGGTCCGAAGCGCTGAAGCCGAGGCCCTGAAGCGTTTCCGCCGCGCGCGCCCTGAAAGTGAAGCCGCCGCGCGTCTCGAACTCGTGCTGGAGACGCCCGGCGCGGTCGATCAACTGTTTCTGCGCCGCAGCGTCCGGCTCGTCCGCCGCAGTGTAATTCAACTCGCTGATTTCCCGCTCCATCTCTTCGAGAAACCTGAACGGTTCCAGCGCGGCCTCCATGATGGAGCGGCCACGGTCGTATATGCTGTCCTGCGGCAACAAGCCCACAGTCAGCCCTTTTCGCCTGCTCATAGAGCCGCCGAAGTCCGTGATGTCGCCTTCGATCATTTTTAAGAGAGTAGTTTTGCCAGAGCCGTTCGGGCCGACCAGCCCCAACCTGTCCCCCGGCTTCACATGCAGAGAAGCTCCCTCGAACAACGTCTGCCCGCCGAACCCGTATTTTATATCGCTCATCTGTATCATAGCCCGGTAATTATACTCGCGCTCAAATCATTTTTTCCATGAGTTTGCCGGGAAACATGATAGTTAAGGAAGAAGTTTTTGAGCGGACGGGAAGGAGGGCTGACCGGGCGCGAGTTGTCGTCACAGGGGAAAGTTGTCGAGCGGGATGATGTCCGCGATGTCGCCTTTTTTGAGTTTGCCGACGCCGTCGGGCATGACGATAAGGCAGTTGGCAAGGGACATGGACATGAGGATGCCGGAGCCTTGTTCGCCGGTGGTGGTCACAGTGGAGCCGGTTTTTTTGCGGGTTGCGACGCCCCGGATGATTTTTACGCGGGCCGGTTTTTCAATAATCTCGCAGGCGAGTTTGGCTTGAAGGCGGGGGCGGAGAAGCTCCCTTGCGCCCATCATTTTTAATAGAGACGGCCTGACGAACATCTCGAACGCCACCATAGTTGAAACGGGATTTCCGGGCAGGCCGAATAACGGCTTGCCTCCGAGG
>JAKQBV010000028.1 GCA_029573925.1 bacterium | reverse complement strand
CTTTCGCGCGCGGCAAAGACGCGGCGGCGTTATTGTGCTATGATATGGGATACACCGTCCGCTTGTCGCGGTTGCGGATAACTTTTAAAAACAAGGGGGCGCCATGAGCGAACCGGTCGCGTCTCAGGGAAAAATCGAAATATTCGACGATGTCATACGAGCCATCGCCGGAGTTGCGATGAGCGGAGTCAAAGGCATCGTCGGGCCGCGCGGGACTTTTATCGACGGCATCAAAGCCGCCACCACCGGCAAACGGGATTTTCATTCCGGAGTCGATGTGAAAAAAACCGCCGACGACAAGTTCGAGATAGATTTATATATCATCATTGAATACGATGTGCGCGTTATGGAAATCGCGCAGGAGGCCCAGCGCGTGGTCAAGGAAAGAGTCGAGGCCATAACCGGCAGAAGCGTCGGAGCCGTCAACGTCCATATCGCCGATATCAAGCTCCCCGACTCGATCCTCTCCCGCGAGCAGGATTGAACTTAATGAAAGTCATTTTTATTCTCATAGGGCTTTTATTCGATCTTGTCATCCTCGCTCTCTCGGCGTTCATGATCTACAGCGCCGTAGACCCCGGCGTATTCGCGATGGGAACGGAAACTGTTTGGCCTTTTCTGGAGTATCAGCGCGAAAGAATGATTGTCGGCGGAGTCGCCGCTGTTTTCTTCGTGCTTTCTTTCAGAGGTCTTTTCCTGCTCGCTTTCGGCGGAAGCGAGAAAGTCTTCACATTGCGGCGTTCCGAAAACGGCGCTCTGACCGTCTCAGCCGTCACGCTCGAGCGTCTTGTGGATAGACTCGCCGGGAATATGCAGCCGCCCGCGAAAACCATCTCGGTTTCATTCGCCCAATCCGGCTCCGCTCTTGCCATCCGCCTCAAAATCAAACTCGACATGGCCGCCTGCAACCTCGGCGTTTACACCTCCGGCCTCGAATCTTCCGTGCGCGCTTACTTCAAAGATTCGCTGGGAATAGACATCTCTAGGTTTGACGTTCAAGCGGAAACGGAAAAGCCACGCAATTCTGAACAGTAAAGGACTCGTCGACATGCTTTCGGACGATGAACGGATTTTTCTCATTAAGAATCGCGGCAGAATTATTCTTGCCGTCTTTCTTATCGTCGTGGGATTGCTCCTTATGACGATAGGTTTTCTTAAGACGGCTTTTCTGGTCCTTCTCGGAATCATCGGCTGGTTCTTCGGCCGCGCAATAGACGATAAGGATTTTCTAAAAAGATTCATCAACAATTACTTGGGGAAATAGCGCCTAATGTCAAGAAACAAAGCCCGACTCGTCGCCATGCAGGGATTGTTCCAATTGGACGACGACCGCGAAGGCATGAAACTTGTGATAGAATTCAGGGCCGGCGAGGAAGAACTCGCGCCGCGAGACTCTGAATATCTGGAAAACTTGGTCCGATCAGTCGTGGACAACCAAACGGCTATCGACGAACTCATAGGCAAGTATTCCATAGGATGGGACGTCTCGCGACTAGGCAAAGTCGAAAGAGCTATACTGAGGCTGGCAATCGCTGAAATGCTTTATATGACCGACATCCCCGTCAGCGTTTCAATCAACGAGGCGGTTCTGCTGGCAAAAAAATACGGAGCCGATCAGGCGTCGAAATTCATAAACGGAATACTCGGCAAATTCAGCAGGGAAGAACTGGACGCCGACCCCGCAAACCGGGCCAAACGAAAGGACCCCCGACAATGAGCGCAATCCCCGGCTCAGCACAACCGGTCCTTTCCGTCACTCAACTGACATCCATCGTAAGAAAAACAATCGAATCTGAACCTTCGCTCGAAAGCGTCAGCGTCAGAGGCGAAATATCGAATTTTACCCGTCACGCGAACGGAAACCTTTATTTTTCTCTCAAGGACAAAGACGCCCAAATCCGCGCCGTCATGTTCTCTAGGTCGGCCTTCGGCCTGAATTTCAAGCCCGCCGAGGGCGACGAGGTGGTCGCGTCAGGCTCCGTCAGCGTGTATGAAAAGCGAGGCGAGTATCAACTATATGTCCGCTCGATGACTCCGGCGGGCAGAGGCGCGCTTTTCCTCGAATACCTCAAACTGAAAAAGAAACTTGCGGACGAGGGACTGTTCGACCTGTCCCGCAAAAGGACTCTCCCGATGTTTCCCCGGCGCATTGCTGTTGTGACATCACCAACAGGGGCCGCAGTCCGCGATATCATCAATGTAATAAAGCGCAGATTTCCCGCAGTGGAACTGACCGTCTGCCCGACGCTCGTCCAAGGGGATCAAGCTCCGCCCCATATCCGCGCCGCTTTGAAAAGAGCCGCCACCCTACCCGGCGTGGACCTGATTATCGTCGCTCGCGGCGGCGGTTCCTTCGAGGACTTGTGGTGCTTCAACGACGAGCTTCTGGCGCGCGACGTCGCCGCCTGCCCCATACCGGTTATCAGCGGCGTCGGACATGAAATCGACGAGACAATCATAGATTTCGTCTCGGACTTGCGCGCTCCCACACCGTCAGCCGCGGCTGAAATCGCGGTTCCGGACATCTATGAACTTCGACTGCGTTTGCGGAGCGTAAGCGACAATCTTTCACGACGGCTTATCGAAAATGTCCGCTATAACCGCTCCACTCTGAAGAATATGGAAATGGCGCTATCCCCTAAGAGGCTCTTGGAAAGATTGGATCGCAAAAAACAGATTCTCGACGACTGCGCGTCCGTAATGAAGCGCTCCGTCTCGCACAAGTTGGAAACGCTGAAAAAACAAATCGAGCACGAGCAGGAGAAACTTGCGTCCATCGACCCGCGTCGAGTATTAGCTCGCGGGTATGCTATGGTTTCGGACGCGAAAACCGGGGCCATCGTCAAAGCGACGTCTCAAGCCCCGCACGGCGCGCTTCTTCGCGTGTCGGTCTCCGACGGCGATTTCACCGCTCGCTCGGAAGCCCCATCGACTCAGAGACAAAAATCTCTTTCGTTCGACGATTGATTAAAGGAGTCTCACATGACAAAAAAAGAAAAACAAAACTCATTCGAAGAAAACCTCGAAAAACTCCAAGGAATCGTTGACCGTGTTGACAGCGGCGAACTCGGCTTGGAACAGATGATAGCCTCCTATGAAGAAGGTCTCGCTCTGATAAAGACATGCAGGTCGATACTTGAAAGCGCCGAACTTAAAATCAACAAGCTCGTTGAAAATTCAGACAAACCCGAACCCTTCGACATTCAGGATTAATCCGGAATGCCCGTTTTTTATTTGCATGAACAATTGAAATGAAGCCTATACAAAAAATCAAATAAACCCGAATCAGTCATTTGGATTCGGTAGCGATTGTTCAGAGCGGATGAAATCGAGGCGTATGACGCATTTTTGAAGTAAATAGAACATACGGTTCATGAACAATATAAATGGGTGGCGCTCACAAACTTGCTTTGTGCGTGAGTACGCCGCTATGAAAATCGCCCCGGTTCGCTGGCGCTATCGGCGAATCCGGATCTAAAACTTCCCGTCAGCGATTTGCGATAACCGTATCATGCCAAAAGCAAAGAACTTTTGTTTTTCAATTTTATCGCAGGTTCGTCTCCGCTATTTCTTTTCAAGCTTTCCGAGGATGGAAAGAAAGAGCAGTTTCAGAGCGCCCATGTTCGCCATCAGAGGAGCCACATTGCCGGAAAACTTTATCTCGCCGCTCATAACGAGCGTTTTAACATCCGTTCCGGCGGTCATAGCCGCCCAGCCGCTCTCTGTGAAAGCCACCGTCGCGGTCGGCTCAATCCCGCTCTTCATAACCTTCAATTTGCCTTCCTTCATCTCTATGAGAGCGTCCTTGTCTCCGCAGCTCATTTTGACGACGCCGGTCAAGGTCTTCGCCTTTTCCAGATACTTGTCATAATCGTTCAATTCTTCCGCTTTCTTAATCAACTCGAAAGAGAAGCCGCCTTCAGGAAGAGCGGCCGTCGCGGCCGCTGTCGCCCCGCCCCCGAAAAGCTTCTTTATCTTGAAAATCAGCCCTGTGAAAAAAAGTCCTATTTTCATCCATATCGACATAGCCGTCACCTCATTGTAGTTTCGCTCGCTTCGCGCGGACATATTATATCGACGCAACAATGAATTAAACAGTGGCGAGGCGCAACAAAAAACCTGAGCGCTCAATCGCAGACAATAATATGCGTTCGGATAGCTGTTATATCTTTCTGAATTCCGCTATGCCGTTCGTGAGAACCTGATTTTCGCCCTTGTTCGTCGCGGCGCCGAATTCGATAGAAGCCGTGTCGCCGTCTTTGGCGACAACCTTTCCGGATACGATGACCGTTTCCAGAGGTTTGACAGGTTTAGAGAACCGGGCTTTGAGCCTTTTCAGGGAAGCCGGGTCGCCTCCTGCGTAATCGACGCAGGTTTTCGCGGCGAACGCCAGAGTGCAAAGGCCGTGAAGTATGTTTCCGCCCAACCCCACCATCTTGCCGAAATCAGGGTCGATGTGGATCGGGTTAAAATCCAGCGAAGCGCCCGCGTAATAATGCGGCTGGTACTTGCCTACGGGATGCTTGCCTTCTGTTATCTCGTCGCCTATTTTTATATCATCGAAATTCATATTCGCTCCTCCGGGGTTATCCTCTGATGACGAAAGTCCAGCGCGCTTTCACGACGGGGCGTCCGTTTTGGTTGGTGGTCATTGTCTCTGCGGTGACGAAGCTCTTGCCGCTCTTTTCAGAGATATCGGAAATCACGCAATTAGTCGTCATCGTGTCGCCCGCGCGGGCCACCTCGAAGAACTCGAAATCCTGTTCGCCGTGAACCAGCATCATCAGGTTAAGAGCCAGTTCCTTGTCGTAGAGCATCTCTCCGACCGGGCCGCCGGCGTATAGCGACGCGAATGTCGGAGGGGCAACGATGTCCCCGTGCGGGCCTTTTTTCGCCGCTTCCTCGTCCAGATACAGCGGGTTGGTTTCGCCTATCGCTTTCGCGAATTCCTTTATCTTCTCTCTGCCCACCTCATACACGAACGGCGCGTACTGCTTGCCTATGAATTTCTTGTCAACCGCCAAATCATCCACCCCTTTCGCGCGTCGCGCGCTACTTTTGAATCGTCAAACAAAAATGCAAAATGGAGACCGCTTATTTTCCGCCGCTGATTGTCTCCGCATAGTTGATAATGTCTGTGATGTACGGTTGAGACGAATTCGGGACGCAATTGCAATCCTTGACCACTCGCGGCCCAGTGAGATAACCTGCCAAAGCCATCACCAGTTGATTGTCATTACCCTGCCAGATGTCGAGCATCTGCCTAAAATACTTAAAGGAGCCGTCAAGATTCTGGTCGATATCAAAGGGATCGGAAACGCCCATATTGGCGGCGGTAGAGTCGATAAGCTGTCCGAGTCCCTTTGCGGCGCTCGGCGAAACGGCGTTTGGATTGAAACGGGATTCCCGCGCTATCAGGGCCGCCGCCAATGCGCTGTCGATATTATGTTTGTCAGCGTAGAAAACTATCGAATCGGATATCTTTTTCAGAAGCTCGTCGTTGATAGACGGGTCAAGCTTCATGGTTCTGGCGAAGCTGTAAACTTTGGCGGATCTGGCG
>JAKQBV010000006.1 GCA_029573925.1 bacterium | reverse complement strand
CGTTCCACGTCCCGGAGTTTCTTTCGCGCCCTTACCGGGTATCGGAGCGCGGCATCCGATCGAGCGTCACCCGACCCGTACCTGACCGGCAAAAGTCCGGCGGATGTCGCGGAATTAAGCCGCGAGAGCTAGTTCGTTGTTTGCACTTAACTTGTGTTCCCGCCGTTTTTCGAGACTGCGGGGATCTCGGCATGCTGCAGATCGACTGTAAAAACCCCGTCGAGCCCTTACGCCCCCCTTTCTTTTTCTTCATTCCCCCTGAGCGAATGCTATTGCGAGCGAGTCCGCATTTTTACTTCGCGTCTCGCTTCTTTGTCCAACTCTCTTTTAATAATATCATCCTTTTTGTCATATTTTTTCTTGCTTTTCGCAAGTCCTATCTCAAGTTTAGCCCGATTTCCCTTGATATACATGTATAACGGCAAAATTGTCAGCCCTTTTCTCTGCACTCTCCCTATTATCGAATCAATTTCTCTCCTGTGCAAGAGCAGTTTCCTGTCCCTGAAAGGGTCATGGTTGAAATATTCTCCGCTTTGCTTATATGGGGCTATCCGGGTCTGCGTCAGCCACGCCTCCCCCTCGATAATCTTAACATACCCTTCTTTCAGACTTACTCCGCCGTTTCTGGCGGATTTAATCTCCGAGCCTTTCAATACTAAACCGGCCTCGTACTTGTCGAGTATCTCGTAGTCGAAAAACGCTTTTTTGTTTTTCGCGATAATCTTAGTTTCCGCCTGTTTTGCCATAAAGCCCGTTATCTGATTTTCCTGTGCTTGAATTTTTTAGCGTGAGGCCCCATGTAGTCGTCCACAATCTGGCCCGAACCGCGAAGCAGGTATTTGTAGATGACCAAGCCTTCCAGTCCGACCGGGCCGCGCGCGTGCGTCTTGTTCGTGCTTATGCCGATCTCAGCTCCTTTTCCGAACCGGAATCCGTCCGAAAATCTTGTGGACGCATTGAGGAACACGCACGCGGAATCCACGTTTTTGAAGAAAAACTCCGCCGCTTTATTCGAACCCGTCACTATGGAATCCGTGTGTTTCGAGCCGTGCTTGTTGATGTGCTCCACCGCCGCCTCGATTGAATCCGCGACCTTCAATGAAATGATAAGGTCGAGGTATTCTGCGTCCCAGTCGGAAGGTTTCGCGGCCTTGAGTCCTTTCGCTAGCCGTCGGGACGCCGCGCAACCTCTGACTTCGACGTTGTGGTCCGCCAGAGCGCGGGCGAGCTGCGGCAGAAATTCCGCCGCTATGTCCTTGTGAACCAGAATCGTCTCCGCCGCGTTGCAGGCGGCAGGATACTGAGTCTTGGAGTCGATGGCTATCGCCGTCGCCAGATTCCAGTCCGCCCCTTTGTCGATATATACATGGCAGACGCCGTCCGCGTGTCCTAGCACGGGAATGCGCGTGTTGTCCTGAATGTATCTTACGAACTCATTGCTGCCGCGCGGAACGAGCAAGTCGATGTATTCGTCCATCGCGAGCACGCTTTTCACTTCGCGGCGCGTCTCTATCAACTGCGCCCAGCCAGCGGGGACTCCGGGAACCGCCTCTGCGGCTGCGCAAAGCGTGTCTTTAAGAACCCTGTTCGTCCTCGCGGCTTCGGAGCCTCCTTTGAGGATGACCGCATTGCCGGATTTCAAGCAGAGGGCGGATATCTGAGGAACGACATCCGGACGGGATTCGAAAATCGCTCCGATAACGCCTATCGGACACGAGACCTGTTCTAGGATGAGTCCGTCGTCCATTTCTATTTCCGATATCGCGCGGCCCACGGGGTCGGGCAGTTTCGCAACGCTCTCGACGCCTTCGGCCATGCCCTCTATCTTGACATTGTCCACCATGAGGCGTTTCATCATCGCCTGAGACAGTTTGCCTGCGGCTACCGCGCGGCGGGCGTCAGCCACATCCGCCGCGTTCGCTTTCAGAATCGCGTCCGCGTTAGTTCTGAGCGCCGCCGCCATCGCCTTGAGCGCAACTCTTTTCCGGCTGTCCTTGAGGTTGGCGATCTCGAGCGCAGCCGCCCGCGCCGCCGCCGCCTTTTTCTTAAGCTCGTTGTCAGTTCCCGCCATTTCCGTTTCCCCCGTCAACGTCAATTCCACGCCGGTTTCATGCGTCCGGCGCGCGCGAAGCCCGCGCTTTGCGTATCTTTATATAATCGGTTATATCCGTGAAATATTCAATCGCCCCTGTTCTGAATTCGCGTTAGAACAGAGTCAGGTCGTCCCTGTGAATCACGTCGTCGGATATCTTGTGTCCGAGCATTTTAAAAATATCGGACGATTGACGTCCCATGATTTTCTTAATTTCCTCGGAGGAATAACTTGTCAGCCCTTTGGCGAAACACATGCCGGACTCGCCGCAGACCTGAACGCAGGCTCCCCGGTCGAATTTTTTCTTTACGGCAACAATGCCGCTCGGCAGCAGGCTTTTGCCTTTCTTCTGAATCATCTCCCGCGCGCCATCGTTCACGACAATTCTGCCTTCGGGCAGACATCCGATCAGCCACTTTTTGCGCGCCGAAAGAGGGGTAGGCTGAGGCACGAAGGTAGTGCCGATTTTCTCGCCGTCGATCACTCGCGACATTACCGATGGAGTCGAGCCGTCCGCGATAACCATCTTTATGCCTGAGTCCATGCACATCTGAGCGGCCTCAAGCTTGGTGGCCATGCCGCCGGAGCCTCCTGAGCGCGGCCCGCGCGCTTTCAAAAAGAGTTCTTCCGTTATTTCTGTCACTGTTTCAAGCAGCCGCGCGTCCTCGCACACCGCAGGGTCGTCGCTGCACAGCCCGCTGACGTCTGAAAGGTTTATCAGCAGGTCGGCATCCACCAGTATCGCGGTCATCGCCGCCAGCCGGTCGTTGTCCCCGAACTTTATCTCCTCGATAGCGACGGTGTCGTTCTCGTTGACAATAGGCAAAGCTCGAAGGGCCAGCAGCGCCCTCAGCGTGTTGCGCGCGTTAAGGTATTTCCGCCTGTCGTTTATCACGTCGGGAGTCAGGAGCGCCTGCGCGGCGACTATGCCGTGAGCCGAAAACAGCTCGCTGTATCTGGCAATGAGCATGCCCTGCCCGACCGCGGCGGCAGCCTGTTTCTGATTGATGCTTATCTTTGCCGGGTCCAGATTCAGCATCGGCGCGCCCGTCCTTATGGCTCCTGATGACACCACGACGATGTCCAGCCCGCGCTCATGCAGTCTGGCCGTCTCCTTCACGAAATCCCTCATGTGGGAGCCGTCTATCCTGCCGTCCGGGCCGGTGAGCGTGCGGCTGCCTATCTTTATCACTACTCGCTTCGGTTTTTTAATTTTCGACATCTTCAGTCAGTCCTAAAGATTGCGATATCGCGGCTCTCAGGTCTTCAAGCCCTTCTCCCCGCGCCGCGTCTATTTCTATATCTCGCGCCGCGCCTTCGGGAGCGCTTTCCGCGTCTCGCCTGTTATACACCACAAGCCGTTTCTTTTCCAGATACTCAGGGTCGTAAGCGGCAAGCTCTCGCAGCAGCGTTTGCGCCTGAGCCTCCGGTTCCAGCGCTCCGGGGCGGGAATCTATCAGCAACACGATTAGCTCCACTCTTCGCAGATGCCGCAGAAAGAAGTTGCCCACTCCGCGTCCTTCGGACGAGCCGTCGGCTAGCGCGGGCATGTCCAGCATTCTGAAGCTCGCGAACTCCCCTGCGCCGCAAACGCCTATGTACGGCTTCCTCGTCGTGAAGTCATATTCGCCGACGGGAGTTCTGGAGCCTGTGAGAGCGCGGACGAGAGTGGATTTTCCCGCCCCCGGAAGACCTATTACGGCCGTTTCGGAGGGTATGCTGTATTCGAGAGAAAGAGCGCGCTCCTCGCTTTCGCCGCCCGGCTCGAATTCGAGCGGAACCCGGTTTTTGGGAGTCGCGAAATGCATATTGCCTCTGCCGCCGGAGCCGCCGGCTGAGACTATGATTTTGTCGCCGTTAGCCGCAAGGTCGGCTAAAAGTTCTCCCGTCTCGGCGTCCAGAACCGCAGTTCCGGCTGGAACGCGAACGACAAGGTCGGCGCCTGCGCGTCCGTTTTTTCCCGATTTCCCGCCGGCCCCTCCGGATGGCGCGCGAAAAACAGTTCCGGGTTTGATGTCTCTGAGGGAATTGACTTTGTCGTGGGCCGCTATGATCACGTGACCGCCGCGCCCGCCGTCTCCGCCGTCCGGGCCGCCGCGCGGCACATATTTTTCTCTTCTGAAACTGGCGCTGCCGTCGCCGCCGCGACCACCGCGCGCCCTTATGCTTACAGTGTCCCGCATGTCCGACTTCCCATCCGGCGGGCTGTCGCTCGACCAGCTGACTGCTCACGCGCCGATCTTGCGCCCTTCGCTCAACGCCTGCTTCACAGCTTCGGGGATGGAGCCGACTATGTCCGTGACACGCAACGCGTACTTGCCGTCTATCACCATCACTTCGCCGCGCGCGACGAGCTTCTTGTTTACGAGAAAATCGATTCTGTCGCCTGTCGACGTGTCCAGCTCGATCACCGTCCCCGGCTTCATATCGAGTATCTCTTTAAACAGCTTCTTCGTCCGCCCCAGCTCCACGCTGACGGTCATATCGACATCTTTTATCAGTTCCAGATCTTTCTCCGACACGAACCTACCTCCGTCTTCAGCATCATATCGCTTCGGATAGCTGTCAACGGAATTAACACTACCACATTAATAAATGCAACGCAAGCGCCCCGGTTCATTCAGCGCGCCTGCGACCACCGCCGGCCGACCCGTTTCGACTCCCGGCTTTCATCCGAGACTGTTTTTGTTTACACTTAATGATATCCTGCGGTTCGGCTTTTCGGTTGCCGCGCCGCCTTTGCCCGAAAGGTTTTCTCTAATGGAACCCACAACAAAACATTTCGTTCTGAATATCGATAGCGGCGGACGCAAATCGTCCGGCGTCGATCTTGCCGTCGAGGAGCCTCTGGAAATCAGATTAAACGGAAAACCGTACGCGGTAATAATGCGCTCGCCCGGCTGCGAGACCGAGCTTGCCTGCGGTTTCTGTCTAACGGAAGGCATAGTCGATTCTTTCTCTGAAATCGCTGGATGCGGGTTTTGCGCGGACGCCGCAGACAACGCCTCGAACGTCGTCAACGTCATTCTTGCGGACGCTCGCTGCGCGAAAAACGGCTCGGAATCGGAAGACCTAAGGCTTTCCTCCGGGCGAAAATATGAGTCCCGGAGCGGATGCGGAATATGCGGCGTGGAAATGCTTGACGACTTGAGAAAAAAAGTTCGCCCTATCGAAAGCGATATGAAAGCCGGAGCGGCCGACCTGATGAAAATGCAGCGACTCATGGTGGAGCATCAGGCGCTCGGAGCGAAGACGAGATCGACGCACGCAGCCGGGCTTTTCAAGCCTGACGGAACGCTCGTCGTCGTCCGCGAGGACGTGGGACGTCACAACGCTCTCGACAAGGTTATTGGTTTTGCCATGATGAACGGGGTGAACGCCGGCGGGTGCGTCGCCTTCTTAAGCAGCAGGTTAAGTTTCGAGATGGCGCAGAAAGCCGCCCGCGCGGGAATCCCGATAGTCTGCGCGGTCTCTGCGGCGACTTCAATGGCCGTCGAGCTTGCCGACTCTCTCAACTGCTGTCTGGCGGGCAGGATGCGGGACGATTCGATGATGGTTTACACCTGCCGCGACCGGATTGTTTTTTAGATGTAAAAACAAAAGCGCCCGGTTTCCCGGACGCTTTGAATGTCAAATCTTAGGTCAATCAGAATTTATTCTTTGTTTTTATCCAGATCGATCATGTCTCCTATGCTGATGCCGCTGGAGCCGTTGTCGATGTACTGTTTGAACTCGCCGGAAACCTTGGATGATTTCTCTACAGGAAGGCCGAGTTTTATGCGCCTGCCTTTGGGATCGACGTTTAGGATTTTCACCTTCACTTCGTCGCCCGAGTTCAATTTGATGTTCTCGCCGCCGGACTTTTCCTGTTCCAGTTCGCTGATGTGGAGGAGACCCTCGAAGCCGTCGCGGAGCATGACGAACGCGCCGAACTTCACCATCTTGACGACTGAGCCGACGATTATCTCGCCGACCGCGAAATGCTCGTCAACCTTGTCCCACGGGTCGCCCGCCGCCTGCTTCATGCTGAGAGATATCCGTTTGCTGTCGGGGTCGAAATCGAGCACTTTCACTTTGACTTCCTGCCCGCAGGAGAGGGCCTGAGACGGATGCCCTACGCGCGACCACGCGATCTCAGACACGTGAACAAGCCCTTCGACTCCGCCGCCGATGTCAACGAACGCGCCGAAGTTGGTGAGACGCGTGACGCGACCGTCAATTATTGAATCCTTTTGCAGAGTCTCGAACGCTTCGCCCTGAGCCTCGTCCTGCTGCTTCTTGAGCCATTCCCGGTGCGACACCACGATGTTTTCCGTCTCGGTATTGAACTCGATGATGTAAACGGGCAGCTTCTTTCCTATAAGCTCGGAAGCCTGCGTCTGGATGCCCAGATGAGAGCCGGGAAGGAAAGCGTGGCGGGGAAGCCCTATATCCGTTCGGTATCCGCCTTTGACCTGCTGAATTATTTCAGCTTCAACCGGCTCGCCGTCTTCATGTTTCTTGGCAAGAGTGTCCCACAGCCTTCTTGCGACGACTTTTTCATACGACAGATAGATATCCTCGCCTGAAACCCGGTCTACCATCACTTCCACTTCGTCGTCTATCTTCCATTCCTTGTCGGCGTCCGGCCCGCGCCTGAACTCGGCGACGGGTATCCTTCCTTCCGACTTGAACCCGGTGCTGACGTACACGAATTCTTCGTCGACCTTGGATATGCGGCCGAGAATAATGTCGCCGACCTCGATAGTGAACGGAACGCTCATCGCCACGTTCAGCGGCGTTCCGAAATAATCCTCATCCAGTTTCCCTTTTTCCACGGTCATTTCCTTTTCTCCTGTTCAGCGTCCATCCGCTTCATTGTTCAAACATTAAATTGTAAATCAAAATAAAAGAATACGCAAACGCAACGCGGTTCCCGTTTCAGAACGACACCATCCGCACCGATTTCATTCCGTGTATTGCCCTTATTTGCTTGATGACTTCGGCGGACGCCTCGTCGTCTATCCCAAGGGCCATTATCGCTTTGCCGCGCACTTTTTCCCTGCCGACCACCATCCCGGCGATGTTGATGTTGTTCATCCCGAGGACGGTTCCGACCTTGCCTATCATGCCGGGTTTGTCCAAGTGAGATATCAGAAGCATCCTGCCTTCGGGCACAAGGTTCATCTTCAGCCCGTCGATGCTCACTATCCGCATCTCTCCTCCGCCTATGAGAGCGGCGGAGGCCGTGTGCGAGCTTTTCGGAGTCTTCACCGAGGCGGTGATTATGTTGCCCGACGGAGCTCCGTAATTCTTCTTGTTCACCGAGACAGCCACGTTCCGGTGAGAGAACATCAGTTCGACGTTCACAATGTTCACAGCGTCAGAAAATCGAGGCTTCATCATTCCGAGCAGGAAATAGTTCGTGATGAGCTTGGTCTGCATCTCCGCCGGGTCGCCCTCGAAAGTAAGCTCTATGGAAGACACGGACGAATCCCGGAGGCTTTCGTGCAGCCTTCCCAGTTTTTCCGCCATCTCGAAATACGGCTGGTGCAGCTTGAGTATTTCAGGTTTGAGCGGAGGAAGGTTCACCGCGCCAGTCACCGGTTTGCCTTGCAAGAAGTCCCTTATCTGCCGGGCGACATCCACAGCGACATTCACCTGAGCTTCGATGGTCGAGGCTCCGAGGTGCGGGGTAAGTATGACATTCGGCAAATCTCTCAGTTCGCTGTCTTCGAGAGGCTCTTTCTCGAACACGTCCAGCGCGGCCCCTGCCACTTTGCCGCTCTTAACCGCTTCTATCAGGTCGTCCTCCTGAATGACTCCGCCTCTAGAACAGTTGACGAGCCGCACCCCATCTTTCATCTTCTTGAACTCGTCTTTGCCGATCATGTGGAAAGTCTCCGACGACTTCGGCACGTGGAAAGTTATGAAATCGGAGTCTTTGAAAAGCTCCTTTTTGTCGACAAGCTTGCCGCCTATGCGGGTGACCGCCTGCTCGTTGGTATACGGGTCCGCCACGAGAACTTTCATGCCAAGCCCGACCGCCCTCTCGGCCACAAGTTTCCCGATTTTTCCGTATCCGACCACGCCGAGCGTCTTTTCCCCGACCTGACAGCCCATGAATTTGCTTTTTTCCCATTTGCCGTCGTGCATCGACCTGTTGGCCTGAGGCACGCAGCGAGCGAGCGACATCATCATTGCTATTGTGTGTTCCGCCGCCGACAGGATATTGCCCTCCGGCGAGTTAACAACCAGAATGCCGGCTTCCGTAGCGGCCGCGACGTCTATGTTGTCAACTCCGACGCCCGCCCTGCCTACAATTTTCAGGTTCTTCCCGGCCTTAATGACTTTCGCGGTCACGCGCGTCGCCGCCCTGACAATCTGAGCGTCGAACCCGCCGATAATCTTCACCAGTTCGCTCTCGCCGAGGCCCGTCTTTACCACTACCTCGCACGTCTCCCGCAGTTCGTCTATCCCGCGCTCGTCTATCTTGTCCGAGATAAGCACGCGGGGTTTCTTCGAGGCTGTTTTCGAAATTTTCTGTTTCATGAAAGGAAAACCTCCTCTGCCGCGCGCACGCCCGCCCCTAGCTCGAAGCTATGACCGAGTTCTTTGAGCGACATCTCAAGCGCGGAGATTGCCAGAATAACGTCGTGGTGCGTCACATATCCCATGTGCGCTATTCTGACAATCTTTCCCTTGTACGCGTCCTGCCCGCCTGCCACCCTGCAACCGTACTTGTTGGTGATAAGCGACGACAGTTTCTTTCCGTCAACGCCTTCGGGGACTTCGAGCACCGTCTCTACGTACGAAAGATGCTCGGAAAAAAGCTTCAGCCCCAGCGCCTTGACTCCGGCGCGGGTGGCGGCGGCCATCTTCTTGTGCCTGTCGTAAATGTTTTCAAGCCCCTCCTCGAACATCATCTTTAACGACTCGTCGAGGCTTATCACAAGCGTCACGGGGATTGTGAACGGCGTGTCGCCGCTCTTCTGCATTGATTTCCTGTACTTCTTGAGGTCGTAATAATATTTCGGAATCTTCGACTCTTCGACAGCTTTCCAAGCCTTTTCGCCCCTTACGCCGAGGAAGGAAAGGCCCGGAGGCAGCATGAGAGCTTTCTGAGAGCCGGCGGCCACCATGTCCACCTTCCACTCGTCCATCTTCATCTCAAGCCCGCCAAGACCGCTCACGGCGTCCACGATGAACAACGCGCCGTGCCTGTCTATCACTTCGCCCAACTCGGCGAGCGGATGCATTATGCCTGTGGATGTTTCGCTGTATGTGATGAAAACGGCTTTGATGTCTTTTTCCTTCGTCAGGACTTCGTCCATCTCTTCGGGAGTCACAATCTTGCCCCATTCACGGACAAGTTCGACGACTTCGACGCCGTAAACGCGGCATAACTGAGCGAAACGCTCGCCGAATTTCCCAGTGTTTCCGACCACCACGCGGTCGCCCGGCGAAAGCGCGTTTACAACGGCCATCTCCATCGCGCCGCTTCCCGACGAGGCTATAATGAACACGTCGCCTTCCGTTCCGTAAACCTTTTTCATTCCAGCCACGGCTCTGGCGAAAATCTCGCCGAACTCCGCCGTGCGGTGATGCATGATCGGAGCGGCTCCAGCCGCCGCGACTCTGTGCGGAACCTGAGAAGGCCCCGGCGTCAACAATACTTCTTTTCTCATGTTAGTTTATCCTCGCAAGATCTCTTTTTCCTATGTCGGTTCTGTGCCGCTCGCCTTCCCAGCTTATAAGGCGAACCGCATCGTAAGCCTTGTCGGACGCTTCTTTCAGGTTTGCCCCTATTCCGGTGACTTCCAGAACTCTTCCTCCGGCTGTGACTATCCGTCCGTCTTTCGCCGCCGTGCCAGCATGAAAAACCACAACATCGTCCAACGCGCCAGCCGCTTCCAGCCCGTTTATCGGTTTCCCCTTTTCGTAGCTCCCCGGATACCCCCCGGACGCCATGACGACACACATAGCCGTCCTGCGCGCGGGTTCCCACTTCGTTTCCGCCAGTCTTCCTTCTGCGGCGGCTAAGCATATCTGCGCTAAGTCTCCCTCTATGAGCGGGAGCACAACCTGCGCTTCCGGGTCTCCGAACCTTACGTTAAATTCCAGCGTTTTCGGCCCGGCGGCGGTCAGCATCATGCCCGCGTAGATCACTCCCACGAATGGAGTCCCTCGCTTTTTCATCCCGTCCGCCACCCGTTGCAACACCTGTTCTCTAATCGTTTCTATTAAAGCCGGGGTAACAATCGACACCGGGGAATACGCGCCCATGCCGCCTGTGTTAGGCCCTTCGTCGTTGTCGTAAGCTCTTTTGTGATCCTGAGACGGGGTGAGAATGACCATGTCGCGCCCGTCGCAGACGGCCAGTATGGAAGTTTCCTCCCCGACAAGACATTCCTCGACGACAATCCTCGCGCCCGCGCCGCCGTGCGCTCCGTCCAGCATCAGAGATTTCAGAAAGTCCTGAGCCTCGTCTTTGCTCGACGTGACGAGAACGCCTTTTCCTGCGGCCAATCCGTCGGCTTTGATAACGAGCGGATACGCGGCTGATTCGAGATACGCGCGCGCAGGCTCGTACTCGGTGAAATCCGCGAAATCGGCGGTCGGGATTGACATCTCCCGCATGAAATCCTTCGCGAAAAACTTGCTCCCCTCGAGTTGCGCGGCGTATGCGGCAGGCCCGAAAACCTTTATCCCGGCCTCTTTGAACGAGTCCGCCGCTCCTCTAGTTAGAGGAAGCTCCGGGCCGACTATGACCAGATCAATATTTTGCCGCTCGGCAAAATCCCTCAACCCTTTCACGTCGCCGTCGGAGATAGGAACGCATTCGGCGACGCCGGCTATTCCGGCGTTTCCGGGAGCGCAAAAGATTTTCTCGGCAGAGCCGCCCTTCGACAATTTCCAGCAGAGCGCGTGTTCTCTGCCGCCGCCGCCTATGACTAGAATTTTCATTGGATTGTCCTCCAGTCCGACTTCATCCGAAGTCTGTCTGACGAGGTTTTGTTGTGTTATTAGATATCCGCGATCCGTTCTAATATTCTTCCCGGGAAGAAGCGTTTTCGAATCTGGTGAACTCCTTGCGGAAAGTCAAAAAGACCTTGCCGGTCGGGCCGTTGCGGTGCTTGGCCAGAATCAACTCGGTCTTGAGCGGGTCGACCTTCTGCGCCTCCGATTCGTCGAACTGCACGCTTTCGGCGCCCGTCTGGGTCAATTCCAGATAGTATCCTTCGCGGAAAAGAAACATCACAATGTCGGCGTCCTGCTCGATGGAGCCTGATTCGCGCAGATCGCTCAACTGAGGCCGTTTTTTCTTTATGTCCTTCTCGCGCGTTTCAACCGCGCGAGACAACTGGGACAACACCATTACCGGGACGTTCAACTCGCGAGCCATCATCTTCAACTGCCGGGTCATCTCGGAGACTTGCTGCACGCGGCTGTCAGACCACTTGCCGGGCATGCTCATCAACTGGAGGTAGTCGACTATGATGAATTCGACTCCGAACTCCTTCTGCATCCTGCGGGCTTTCGCCCTCAGTTCCAGAGGGGTCAGGCCGGGGCTGTCAACTATGCAGATAGGCACATTGTGGAGTTGTTCCGACGCCATAGCCAGCCTATGCCAGTCGTCGTCCCGCAGCCATCCTTCGCGCAGCGCCAGAGCGTCAACCTCCGACCTCGCGCAAAGTATTCTAGTGACAAGCTGCGTGGCGGACATTTCAAGGGTGAATATTCCAACTCCGGTCTTGTTTTCGACCGCGATATGTTCGGCGAAATTCAGCGCGAGACTCGTCTTGCCCATCCCCGGCCTAGCCGCCAGTATTATCAGGTCCGATTTCTGGAACCCGCCCGTCAGCTTGTTCAGATCTTCGAACCCTGTGGGAAGCCCGCTGACCTCTCCCCGGTTCTGATATTTGCGGTCGATGATCTCGAACGCCTTTTTCAGTTCCGCTTTGATAGGAGTAATATCTTTGAAAGCGCGGCCCTGCGACATATCGTACAGAAGTCTTTCCGCTTCGGAGACAATCTCGTCCGCGTTCTCTTCTTCGTCGTAGGACATCCTGACAATCTCGTTGCCGGTTTTAATGAGGTCCCTTAGCATCGCCTTTTGGGCTACGAGTTTCGCGTATGACGGCGCGTGCTCCGGCGTGGGGACGCCCTCTACCAGAGCCGAAAGGTACGCCGGGCCGCCGACTTTGTCGAGCATCCCCTTCTTGCTCAGCAACTCGACCAGCGTCACCATGTCTACCGGCTCGTTCGCTTCGTAAAGTTCGAGAACGACCTTGTAAATCTCTCCGTGTTTTTCCGCGTAGAAATGCCTCGGCTCGAGCGTTTCGAGCACGATGGCTATCATGTCCCTGTCCAAAATCATGGAGCCGAGAACGGACTGCTCCGCCTCGATGCTTTGAGGAGCGACTTTGGAAAATTTCACGTTTTCAGACATAGGGTGAACCGCCGTCCCTGCCGCGCGGGCATCCGCCCGCGCGTGGATCGACCGCGGCGTCGCGACACGCTAGCCGCGTCGTTCAACAACCGGCTTGCGACCGGAGTTTATTCGCCCGATTCTTCCGAGCTCGGCTTTTCCGCCGCCGGTTGTTCGGGAGCTGCTTCGGTTTTCTCTTCCTCAGCCTCTCCGCCTTCCGCGCTGACGATCACCTTAATATTGGCTTTCTTGCCCGAACCCAGCGTCACAACCACTTCGAACTCGCCTGTCTGTTTGATGGGAGCTTCCATCTTGACCCTCTTGCGGTCAATCTCAATTCCCATTTTCTCCGTCAGGACTTCGGCGATATGCTTGCCGGACACTGAGCCGTAGAGTTTCCCGTCCACGCCGGCGTGCGCGGTTATCTCTACCACGGCGCTCTCTATCTTGCCCGCCATCTTGACGAGCTTTTCTTCGAGCTTCGCCTGCTTCCTTTGCTCGAACTTCATCCTGTGTTCGAGTTGCTTCATCTCGGATTCAGTCGCCTGAACAGCCAGCCCTCTGGGGACGAGGAAATTCCTCGCGTATCCCGGAGCGACGTTCTTTATGTCGTTCTTGTCTCCAAGGTTGTCGACGTCTTTCAACAGTATGACTTTCATTCAGGTAAAACGCTCCTTTCAGAAATGGACTGCCGCGCGCGGCGGTTAGTCCCGTGTGTAAGGTATCAGAGCCATTTCTCTCGCGCGCTTCAACTGCGTCGTGAGTTTCCGCTGATGTTTGGCGCAGCAACCCGACATTCTGCGCGGCTTGATTTTGCCGCGGTCGGTGATGTACTTGTTCATCTGGTCAGCGTTCTTGTAGTCGATGGCTAGGTCCTTGTCCACGCAGAATTCGCACACTTTGCGCGAGCGTCTGCGAAAAAATCCTTTTTTCTTCTTTTTCTTCCGAGGATCGAAAGACATGTCAGATTTGCCTCCTAAAACGGCTCGTCGTCGTCGAGCTCGATTTCTTCGTCGATTGAATTATCCGGGTAAGACCCGAAATCCTTCTTGCCGCCTGCGGCGGGTTTGGCGGACTCTTTTGGCAGTGTCTCCGGGGGAAAATCGCTCCCTTTGGAGAAATAGGGGTCTTCGTATTCCTGACCCGCGAGAGGGACGCCTTGCGACGCGCCCGCTCCTCCGCCTCCGGCTTGCCTCGCGGGCTTGTCGAGGAACTTCACCGAATCGGCCCTGACTTCGGCTATGGTCCGCTTCTCGCCCTGCGGGGTTTCCCAGTTGCGGATTTGCAACCTTCCTTCCACCGCCACGAGCTGCCCTTTCACGAGATACTTCTTGCAGGTTTCAGCAAGCTTTTCCCAGCAGACGATACGGATGAAATCGGCCTCCTTCTCTCTGCCCGCCTGTTGAAACCCTCTGTCGACGGCGATCGTGAACGTCGCCACCGGCTTGCCCGCTCCGGTCGTGTATCTCATCTCCGGCTCTCTTGTGAGCCGGCCTATGAGAATAATCCGGTTCAACATCGCTAATCCCCCTTTCGGATTAGCATGAACCGAACCACGTCTTGCATGTAACCGAGCTGCTTTTTCAGTTCAGCCAGCGTTGCCGGCTCGCATTTGAAGTTGACAAGCATGTAGCGGCCCTCGTCGAGGCGGTTGATCTGGTACGCGAGCCTTCGCACGCCCCAGTCGTCAATTCCCTCGACCTCGCCATTGTTGGCTGTGAGGATGCTGCCTATCCTGTCCTGCAATGCGGTCAGGTTCTCCGGCGCCAAGGCCGGTTCCGTAATGAAAAGCAATTCATAACTATTGTGGCTCAACGGCTTACCTCCCTTCGGTCATCGGCTCCGCTGCTATACGCGGCCGTTGCGTCGCTGCGCGCGGAGCAGAAAGGTTCGAGATATTCTAGCACAATCGCCGCATTATTCAATCCCCGCAAAGAAACCGCAAATATTGCCTTAACAAAATAAATAATTATATTTCCGTCGATTTTTCCCGAATGGGGCCACGCGCCGTTTGCGCCCGCGATGCGTCAAACGCATTATCAATATTTGGAATAAAATTCGCTCTTTTGCTGTAACCTCAAACATTTCGATTCGGGGTCGACACCGTAATTGCAAGCTGAAATCAATAGTTTGTTCAGTTCACATCAACTGGCGGCTCCGGTATCTGCTATGAAAGCTTTGTCCTTTTCGTGTCATTGATTTCCTTTACAATTAACGATTTAATTATTATCTTATAATGTCAGAAGTATATAGATATCGGGAAGGAAGATTCCGGTTTGAAGCTGTTCTCCATCATTGTAACGATTACATACGCGGCGGCGTGCGTTGGATATGTAAAATTCGCGCTGATAGACGGCAAGAGCGGAGGAAAGACGCTACGCGCGCTGGCTGTCGGCGCGGCGGCGCTCGATTTTTTCTTCCTCATTGCTCTCAGAAGCGCAGTCAAGCATCCCCCGCTCACAACAGGGGCGGAAGCGACCGCCGTTCTGTCTTTCATGCTGGTCGCTATCTATCTTATTTTGGAAAGGTATTCTGAAACAAAATCCGTCGGGGCGCTTATATACGGAGCGACGGCGGCTATGCAGGGAGCGGCGACAATTTTCATGAAGATTGTTCCCGGCCCGCCCCAGTTCAACGATTCAATGCTTTTTGCGCATGTCGGGGTGGCTCTCATAGGTTATGCGGCTTTCACGATTGCTTTCATATACAGCGCGATGTATCTGGCGATGCACAGACAGTTGAAGCGGGGCAGTTTTGGACTACTGTTCCACAGACTGCCGTCTCTGGAGGAGCTAGACGACACTACGTACCGCGCGGCGGTGTTCGGTTTCATTATGTTGTGCGTGTCGATACTGCTGGGGTTCGCGCAGGTGGGCGGAGGACAGTTGCTGATGGGGGACCCGAAGGTGGCCGCCACCGTTTTTACAGCGCAGATATACCTGATAATACTAGTGGCGAAAATATTTTTCGGGTGGCGCGGAGTCCGCATTGCCCTCATGTCCGCGATCGGATTCATCGCCGTCGCGGTTTCGATATTCATTCTGAACGTGGCTCCATACACGTTCCACAATATTTATTACTGACGGGGAAAAACGGATGGCGCGGCGCAAAAAACCGATGTATCCGATGTTTCTGGATTTGGAAGGAACGGACTGCCTAGTGGTTGGCGGCGGGGCCGTGGCGGAGAGAAAAGTCGAGAGCCTGCTCGAATGCGGAGCGAAGGTTACGGTGGTGGCTCCGCAGGCTACGGACGCATTGCGCAGTCTGGCGGCGGAAGGAAAAACGGAGTTTCGCGAGCGGGCATACGAAGCTGGGGAAGCGGCGAAGTATTTTCTTGTTATCGCCGCCACGAACGACGAGGCGGCTAACAAGAAGATAAGCGAGGACGCGCGCGCGGCAGGCCGCCTCGTAAACGTGGTGGACGTGCCAGACCTTTGCGGATTCTATGTTCCGGCTTCGGTTCGCAGGGGAGAATTGACTATCGCAATTTCTACAGGCGGAGCGGCCCCGGCGCTGGCTAAGAAGATTCGGCGGGATTTGGAGGCGGCGTTTCCGCCCTCTTACGCGGCTCTCCTTGAAAAGTTGCGTGAGTTCCGCGAACAGCTCATCCAGAGCGAGCCGGATGAAAAAAAGCGCATGCGGATAATGAGCAAAGTGGCTGCGTCGCCGCAGATAGACATGTTTCTCAGAGGAGACGAGGCGCCGCTTGAGGCGCTGTTTAAGGAATGCGTCTGACGCTTGTCGGCATCAACCATGATACAGCGCCCGTTGAGATACGGGAGCGTTTGGCGTTCTCGGAGGCCGAGGCCGAGTTGGCCTTGAACGAGCTGAATGCCGACCCCCGCGTCGAGGAATGCCTGCTGGTCAGCACATGCAACCGGACGGAGCTTCTGGCAAGGCATTCTCCGATGCCGGGAGAAGAGGCCGCCGGAATTCCGTTGTGGCTGATAGGCAAGCTCAAAGCTTGGAAGTGCGCAGGCGCGCTGGACGACGGTCTGTTTTACTCTTTCCACAACCGGGAAGCGGCGAGGCACGCCTTCAGGGTGTCGGCCGGGCTGGAGTCCATGATGCTGGGAGAAGCGCAGATTCTTGCGCAGATGAAAGACGCGTACGCTATCGCGACCCGCGCCCGCTCAAATGGTTTTATGTTGAACAAATTGATGCACGCGGCGTTCAGAGCCGGCAAGCGCGCGAGGTCGGAAACGGAAATCGGCGTAGGAGCGGTGTCGGTCAGCCTAGCGGCCGCAGAGCTTGCCCAGAAAGTATTCAGAGACATCTCAAAGAAAAAAGCGCTGGTTGTCGGAGCCGGAGAAATGGCGCGTCTGACAGCCGAGCATTTTATTCAAAAAAGAATCGGCTCGCTCGCGGTGACGAACAGGACAGACGAGACCGGACGCGCGCTGGCGGACTCTCTCGGCGGTCGTTTCACTCCGTTCGCGGAATTAAAAACAGCGCTTGTCGACGCAGACGCTGTCATAGCGGCCACCGCTTCGCGCGAGTTCGTCATCGATGAGAAGTCTGTCCGCGCGGCTATGCGCGAACGACAGAACCGCGTTCTGTTTATCATCGACATCGGAGTGCCGAGGAACGTCGATCCGGCTGTAAAAAAAATCTATAATGTGTTCGCGCACGACATCGACGATCTGAGAAAAATCGTGGACGTGAACCTCGGCAGACGCAAACGGGAAGTCCCTCGCGTCGAGCGCATCATCGAAGAAGAGCTTGACGATTTCGTCGATTGGTACAGGTCTCTCGAAGTGACTCCGGCCATAAAGGAGCTTGTCGAGTGGGCGGAATCGGTAAAGAGAAATGAAGTGGATAAGAGCGCAAAGCATTTCTCGCCGGAACAGAGGGAACAGTTGGAAGCTCTGGCGCAAGGGCTGGTCGGCAAACTGTTGCACCCGCCAATCTCTCTTTTGCGCGAGAGCAAGCACGGGGGCGCGGACGACGCGCCTTACTGGGTGGCGACGATAAGAAAAATATTTGATCTGGAGAACAACGGGCGTGAGTAGGCTTATCATAGGAACGCGGCGCAGCAAGCTGGCGCGCATACAGTCGGCATTCGTCAGGGACTCGCTGGCCGCGATATTCCCCGGTCTGGACATCGACGAGAGAATCATTGTGACGACGGGGGACAGGATACTCGACGCCCCGCTAGCGAAGATAGGCGACAAGGGGCTTTTCACCCGCGAGATAGAACAGCAGTTGCTGGACGGCGACATTGACTTGGCCGTCCACAGCTACAAGGACCTGCCGACTGAGCTTCCCGCCGGGCTGGAAGTCGGGGCGGTTCTGGAAAGGGCGCCTGCGGAGGACGCGCTGATAGGCGCGCCGGGCGCGTCTCTTGAAAATCTTCCGGCTGGCGCGCGGGTCGGCTCAAGCAGCCTGCGGCGGATTTCGCAGCTTCTGCGCAGGCGGCCCGACGTCAAAGCTGTTGACATCCGGGGCAACGTCAACACCCGGCTGGACAAGCTTGACGCCGGCGAATACGACGCGCTTATCCTAGCGCTGGCGGGTTTGACGCGCATGGGCTGCGCGGACAGAGTTTCGCGCGTGCTGGGCGAAGATGACAACTGGCTTCATGCGGTCGGACAGGGCGCTCTGGCGGTGGAAGTCCGCGCGGACGACTCGCGCGTCAAGGAGATCGTCGGCGCTCTGGAACACCCGCCGACCCGCGCGGCGACGAACGCCGAGCGCGCTTTCCTGCGGGAGCTTGAAGGCGGATGTCAGGTTCCTGTGGGCGTCTTAACAACCGTTCTTCCCGACGGAAGGTTGAAACTTTCCGGAATGGTGGCCGGGCTGTGCGGGTCGCCGTTTTACGAAGGCGAGGAAGCTGGCGCGACGGAAGAAGCCTCGGCGCTCGGCGGACGCCTTGCGCGGCGGCTCATCGCTGAAGGCGCGGGCGCGGTTCTGGCTGATATCCGCTCTCAATGCCCAAAAATGGATTGATTCCCGGAGAAGAATCTTATGGCAAAAACAGGAAAAGTCACGTTGGTCGGGGCTGGGCCGGGGGATCCCGGACTTATCACTGTCCGCGGCCTTGAAGCTATTAAAGACTCCGATGTGATTATATACGACTACCTAGCCAACCCCGCCCTGCTCAAACACGCGAAAGAAAAAGCTGAAAAAATATACGTCGGAAAAAAAGGCGGCGCGCACACGCTAAGGCAGGACGGCATAAATCAGTTGCTGTATGACAAAGCTTTATCCGCGTCCCATGTCGTCCGGCTCAAGGGCGGCGACCCCTATATATTCGGGCGCGGTTCCGAAGAGATGTCGTTTCTGGTTCAGCGCGGAGTCGAGGTCGAGGTTGTTCCGGGCATACCGGCCGCGCTGGGCGCGGCTGCATACGCCGGAATCCCGTTGACGGACAGGCGGCACACATCCACGCTCGCGTTCGTCACCGGACACGAGGACCCGTCCAAAGACGACAGTTCTATCGATTGGTCGAAGATTTCCACTGCGGCGGGAACGCTAGTGTTCTATATGGGCGTAAAAAACCTTCCCGACATTGTGTCAAAACTTATCGCGAACGGCCGCTCGCCTCAAACCCCGGTGTCGATCGTCGAATGGGCGACGATGCCCAAGCAGAGGGTTATTACGGGAACGCTAGGCGACATCTGCGCCAAAGCGGCATGTGAAAATGTGAAGCCGCCAGCCTTGACTATTGTGGGAGAAGCGAACGATCTGAGGGACGAACTGGCATGGTTCGAGAAGAAGCCTCTGTTCGGAAAAACGATAGTGGTGACGAGAAGCCGGGCGCAGGCAAGCAAACTCGACGAGGCTCTGAGACGGCTGGGCGCGGACACGATAGAGATGCCGACCATCGCGATAGTTCCGCCGGACGACTGGGGGCCGATGGACGCCGCGGCGGGCGAACTCGGCTCGTATCACTGGGCGATTTTCACCAGCGTCAACGGTGTCGAATACTTTATGGGGAGACTCTGGAAAATCGGCGGCGACGCGCGAAACTTCGCGAACGTCAGAGTGGCGAGCATCGGCCCGGCGACGTCCCAGAGGCTGCGCGATTTCGGCATTGTCCCGGATTATCAACCGGATAAATATATCGCCGAAGAGATATTCGAAGGCTTGTGCGGGATCGAGCCGCCGGACGGCAAGAAGTATCTTATGCCGCGCGCGGACATAGCGAGAGAAGCCCTGCCCCGCCTGTTGCGCGAACAGGGCGCCAAGGTGAACGAGGTCGTCGCGTACAAAACTGTTCCGGGAGATTTCGACGTCGAGGCGCTGCGCGCGCGCGTCTCTGTCGGCGATGTGGACGCCGTGACTTTCACAAGCTCCTCGACCGCCCGCTTCTTCGCTGAAAGAATGGGCGCGGATTTCATTGCCGCGAACGCGAATAGATTCGCGGGAATCTCGATAGGCCCGGTGACTTCCGACACGATGCGCAAATGCGGCATACCGCTTTCCGCCGAGGCGGAAGACTTCACGATTCCGGGCCTTGTGACCGCAGCGTTGAAATTCTTCGGCGTGAAATGATTTAGAAGGACAAATACATTTGGAGCACAAATAGATGATAGGTATATCTAAACTGTACTGCGGGACGGTCGAGCCGTCCGACGCGCTGAGATACGGCAGGCAAAGCGGGCGGCTTCCGTCCCACCTGCTCCAATTTTCTGAAGACAAGAAACCTGTTGTGGTGTGGAACATGGGGAGGCGGTGCAACTTGCGCTGCGTCCACTGCTACTCTCAATCGCGCGACATCAACTATGAAGGCGAGCTTTCGACCGCCGAGGGGCGCGCGCTCATCGACGATCTGTCCGCGTTTGGATGTCCGGTCGCTTTGTTTTCCGGAGGCGAGCCGACCATGCGCCCCGACCTTTTCGAACTGGCAGAATACGCCGTCTCTAAAGGCATGCGCGCGGTCATATCCACAAACGGCACTCTCATAGACGACAAGATGGCCGAGAGGTTCAAGCGGATCGGCCTCTCATACGTCGGGGTGAGCCTTGACGGACTGAGGGAAACCAACGACAAGTTCAGGGGAATTCCCGGAGCGTTCGACGCGGCTCTGGCCGGTATCGCCGCCTGCAAAAGACAGGGTATCAAAGTCGGTCTGCGGTTCACAATCAACAAGCGAAACGCGGCGGACATCGGCGGAATTTTCGACCTGCTCGAAGAGAAGGACATTCCCCGGATATGTTTCTACCATCTTGTCTACGCCGGGCGGGGCGCAAAGCTCATCGAAGAGGATTTGTCGCGGGAAGAGTCGCGCCGCGTGGTGGACCTGATAATCGACAGGACCGCGGAACTTCACGCGCGCGGCATAGAAAAGGAAGTCCTCACCGTTGACAACCACTGCGACGGGCCTTACGTGTATCTGCGAATGTTGCGCGAAGGCAACCCGCGCGCGGACGGCGTGATGGAGTTGCTGAAGATGAACGGCGGCAACAGCTCCGGCTTGGGCATAAGCTGCGTAAGCTGGGACGGTAGCGTTCACGCCGACCAGTTCTGGCGCCACCGCTCGTTTGGAAACGTAAAGGAGCGCCCGTTCAGCGAGATTTGGACGGACACGTCCGACCCCCTGATGGCGAAACTGAAAGATAAGAAGAAACACGTTGGCGGCAGGTGCGCGAAATGCCGTTTCCTCGACGTGTGCGCGGGAAACTTCCGAGTGCGCGCGGAAGCAGTGTACGGCGACGAATGGGCGCAAGACCCGGCCTGCTACCTGACCGACGAAGAAATCGGATTGGAGTGACACTCATGGAATTCCCGATTGTTCGAATGAGAAGGATGAGAAGGACCGAAACTCTAAGGCGAATGACAAGAGAGACGACGCTGAGCGTCGACGACCTTATAGCTCCGCTTTTCATAATACCCGGGTCGGGGAAAAAGCGTGAAATCGCCACAATGCCCGGACAATATCAGATGACTGCGGACGCCGCCGCCGCCGAATGCGCGGAGCTTTTCGCGCTCGGAATCCCGGCGGTCATATTATTCGGCCTGCCGGAGAAAAAGGACCCCAAGGGCGAGTCCGGCGTCAAAGCCGACGGCGTCGTGCAAAAAGCGACGGCTTTGATAAAAAAAGCCGCGCCGGATTTATGCGTGATAACGGACGTCTGCCTCTGCGAATACACGTCGCACGGCCATTGCGGTTTGCTGAAAGGCAATGAAGTGGACAATGACTCGACGCTGAAGCAACTCTCGCGGATGGCCCTGTCCCACGTCGCGGCAGGGGCGGACATTGTGGCTCCGTCGGACATGATGGACGGGCGCGTGGCGGCCATACGCGCCGCGCTAGACGAATCCGGCTTCGCCTTGACTCCCATCATGTCATACGCCGCAAAATACGCATCGGCCTTTTACGGCCCGTTCAGAGACGCCGCCGACAGCGCGCCTCAGTTCGGCGACAGGCGCTCGTATCAGATGGACCCCGCGAACAGACGCGAGGCTCTTCGCGAAATCGACCTTGATGAGGGAGAAGGCGCGGACATCCTCATGGTGAAACCGGCGCTGGCTTACCTTGACGTCATCGCCGCCGTCCGAGAGCGCTCGAACCTCCCCTTGGCCGCCTACAGCGTAAGCGGCGAGTATTCGATGATCATGGCTGCGGCGGAGCGCGGGATGCTCGACGCGGACCGCGCTATGTTCGAGTCGCTGACTTCAATAAAGCGCGCGGGCGCGGACATGATTCTGACGTACTTCGCAAAGGCGGTCGCGGAAGAGTTTAAGAGGAGGAACGGATGATAGGCGGCATGGACGGCGGCGGAAGACCTGCCGGGCCTGCGCCTCGGCTGGTGGCTTGGGAGACCACGCGCAGATGCCCAATGAAATGCAAGCACTGCCGAGGCTCCGCGCGCGATCAGGACTACGCTGGCGAGCTGTCCCCGGCGGAAGCGCGACTGCTCATTGACAATATCGCTTCTTTCTCAAAACCGATACTAATTCTAACCGGCGGCGAGCCGATGACCCGCGAAGACATTTATGACATAGCCCGGTACGGAACCGACAAAGGGCTGCGCGTCGTTATGTCCCCGTGCGGGCCGCTCATCACTCCTGAAACCGCCTCGATGATGAAGGAGTCAGGAATACAACGAATCAGCGTCAGCATCGACGGCGCCACTGCGGCGACTCACGACGAATTCAGAGGCGTCCCCGGAGCGTTCGATGGCGCGCTTCGAGGCATCGACAGCGCGCGGGACGCGGGCGTGGAGTTCCAGATCAACACCACGGTGACCAAACACAATATTTCCGAACTGGCGGACATACTCGCGCTCGCAGAACGGCTCGGAGCCGTTGCCTTCAACCCGTTCCTTCTAGTTCCGACAGGGCGCGGCAAAGCCATATCCGACCTCGAAATACCGCCCGGCGAATACGAGCGCGCCCTCAACTGGGTCTATGAAAAAAGCCTCGAAACCGACATTCAATTCAAACCCACTTGCGCGCCTCACTACCACCGCATATTCAGGCAGCGGGAAGAAAAAGCGGGCCGCGAGGTAACTCCGAAGTCCCACGGGCTTTTCGCCATGACAAAAGGCTGCATGGGCGGAGACGGCTTCGTTTTTGTCTCTTACGACGGCATTCTTCAGCCTTGCGGATTCTTCGATGTCAACTGCGGCGAATTGCGGCGCGAAAACTTTGACTTCAAAAAAATCTATGAAAATTCCAAAGTGTTCAACGAATTGAGGGACACGCGGACATACAAGGGAAAATGCGGCGTGTGCGAATACGTGAAAGTCTGCGGCGGATGCAGAGCAAGAGCGCTTGAGCTTTCCGGAGACTATCTGGCCGAGGAGCCGTTCTGCGTGTACACGCCCAAATCTATGAGGCGCGGCGA